>CACYHM010000035.1 GCA_902774195.1 uncultured Eubacteriales bacterium | reverse complement strand
AACTCAATTCAGAAGCAGACACGAGATCACTGGGCCTTGAGATCGCTGACGCTCTTGAGCCCGGTGATGTAGTGGCTCTTACCGGCGACCTCGGAACAGGAAAGACCGCTCTGACAAAATACATCGCTGAAGGTCTCGGGGTAAAGGAAGAGATAAGCAGTCCGACCTTCACCATAATAAAGGAGTACAAAAGCGGCAGGCTGCCCCTGTATCACTTCGATGTGTACAGGCTTGGCAGCGGTGATGAGCTGCTCGACACAGGGGCAGAGGAACTCCTTGACGGCGACGGGGCCTGCGTTATCGAGTGGGCGGATATCGTCGCTGACGTGCTGCCCGCTGACTCCCTCATAGTCAGCCTGAACTACGGAGACAGCGAGAACGAGAGGACCGCGGAGATATACTGAAGCATATGAAGATACTTGCACTTGAGACTACAGGCAGATACGGATCGGCAGCCGTCAGCGATGATGACGGCAGGATCTTCTGCGCCTCTTCCGCCGAAGAGATGAACCACCTGAGAGGAATGATCTCTCTCATAGACGAGGCGGTGAAAAAAGCGGGCATACGAAAGGAAGACCTGACTCATGTCGCTGCGTCCGCCGGACCGGGCTCTTTCACAGGCATAAGGATAGGGGTCGTCACGGCGCGTACGATGGCGCAGATGCTGGGACTTCCGTGCATAAGCGTCTCATCCATAGAGGCGCTCGCACAAGGGTCGCTCCGCAGGGCGGCAGAGGAAGGGGCGGCATATATCGTCCCGGTGATCAACGCAAGAAGACATCAGACGTACGCTGCGGCATATTCAGCCGCTCAGGACGGTCAGACGCTGATCCCGGTCCTCGAAGAAAAGCAGTACATGATAGAAGATCTGCTCGAAGAACTGAAAAAACTGCCGGCAGGGGACGGGGACGCGGCCGCGTATTTCACCGGCGACGGCATCGACGCGTATGGTGAAATAATCGAAGAGATGCTGCCGGCCGGCTCGTATCTGTTCGCAGAAGAAGCTGTGAGATACCAGAACGCGGAATCTGTCGCGGCGATCGCGCTCGAAAAGGCAAGGGCGGGAGAGACGGTCTCATACGATGATCTGCTCCCTGAATACATGCGCCTTGCCGAGGCCGAACAAAGGCTGAAGGCCGGCACTCTGAGCGACAGGATCCGGACTGCAAAAGTATAGAGGATGCGTTGATGAGCGAAACCATAAGACAGGCAAAACTTTATGATGTGCCGGCGATCTCGAGAATAGAGGAGGATTCCTTCGGTTCACCGTGGAGCGCCGCAGAGATAACAAAGGATGTCACCTCAAAGGACGGAAACATCTATGTTGCCGTCATCGAATCGGACGGAGAGACAGCGGGCTACGCCGAGATGAGGACGGTCGCCGGAGAGGCCCAGATATATAATATCGTCATCGATAAAGCATTCAGAGGAAGAGGCCTCGGAGAGATGCTTCTGAGACATCTTATCGACAGGGCAAAAGACGGCGGATGCAGGATGATGACTCTCGAGGTAAGGGGCGGCAATGAAGCAGCTATGGAGCTCTACCGCAAGCTCGGCTTCCGCGAGGTCGGACGCCGTCCGGGCTATTATGCCAAAGGGGGAGAGGACGCGGTCCTCATGGACCTTGCGCTCGGAGAATTTGAGATCACAGTGGAGATATAGACATCGTGGCCAATGGAAAATTTTTGACTTTAGGAATAGAGACCAGCTGTGATGAGACAGCAGCCTCCGTAGTCGCGGACGGCCGCTTTGTGATGAGCAATGTCATAAGTTCGCAGATAGACATACACACGCAGTACGGGGGAGTCGTGCCCGAGATAGCCTCCAGAAAGCATCTCGAGCGCATCAACGATGTGATAGCCAAAGCTCTGAGCGATGCGGACGTGAAGGCGTCTGATATAGACCTTATCGGCGTCACATACGGGCCCGGACTTGTCGGAGCGCTGCTGATAGGAGTGGCGGCTGCAAAGGCTATGGCTTATGCCTGCGATATCCCGCTTATCGGTGTCAACCACATGCACGGCCACATAGCCGCGAACTATCTCGAGCATCACGATCTTGAGCCGCCTTTCATGGCGCTCATCGTATCGGGAGGACATACCGAGATAGTGAACGTGCCTGAGTACAACAGATGCGAGAAGCTCGGAGGCACCAGAGACGATGCCGCGGGCGAGGCCTTCGACAAGGTGGCCAGAGTCATCGGCCTCGGATACCCGGGCGGCCCGAAGATCGATAAAGCTGCGAAAGAGGGCGACCCTGACGCGATAGCCTTCAAAAGGGTCTATCTTGAACCTGGCAGCCTCGACTTCAGCTTCTCAGGCCTCAAGACGCAGGCTCTGAACTACTTGAACAGCGAGAAGCAGGCGGGAAGAGAAATAAACGTGAATGATGTGGCAGCCTCTTTCCAGGAGGCCGTCACAGAGGTGATAGCCGACAAAGCAGTCGATGCAGCCGTAAGGTACTCGCAGAAGCGGATCGTCATGGCCGGAGGAGTGGCCTCAAATTCGAGGCTGAGATATCTTATGGAGACAAAAGCCGGGGAGCACGGGATAGAAGTCCTGAAACCTAGTCCTGTGCTCTGCACCGACAACGGCGCGATGATCGCTTCGGCGGCGTATTACGAATATGGATCCGGCAGGAGGACAGAGCTCGATCTTGACGCCGTGCCGGGACTGGAGTTCTGACAGATGGTAGTTATCTCCGGAAAGGACATAAGCAAATCGTACGGGACAGACATCATTTTTGAGGATGTCTGTTTTGGCGTTGACGAAGGAGACCGCATAGGCATAGTAGGAGCCAACGGGACGGGAAAGTCGACGCTCCTCTCGATCATCGCAGGGGACATCGAGCCGTCATCGGGAGAACTCTACATAAGAAGCGGCTTCAGGACAGGATACCTCAGGCAGCAGCATCAGTTCGAGGGTAGTGGTACGGTGATCGAAGAGGCCGAAAAGAGCTTCAGGCATTTTTTCGCTATGGAAAAGCGCCTCGAAGAGCTGCAGCTTGCGATAGCCGATCACGAGAGCGCGGGCTTTGAAAGCGATCTCGCCGAATACACCGCTCTGATGGAGGAATACGAGAGAAAGGGAGGCTATACGTACAGGAGCGAGCTCGGAGCCATGCTGACACATATGGGGTTCACCGAAGCCGACCGCGGCAAGAAGATAAGCATGCTCTCCGGAGGCGAGAGGACGAGACTGGCACTGTCGTGCATACTTCTGAGCAAACCCGACATACTGATGATGGATGAGCCGACGAACCACCTCGACCTGAGGATGCTCGCATGGCTCGAATCATACCTCGAAGGATATAAAGGGACACTGATCGTCGTATCGCACGACAGGTATTTTCTCGATAAAATATGCAGGCGCATATTCGACCTCGGAAGCGGGACCCTCGAGGCGTACCGGGGCAATTATTCGGAGTTCCTGGTGAAGAGGGAGGAGCGGTACGAGATCCTGCGACGCGAGTACGAGAAGCAGCAGGCCGAGATAGCGCGCCAGGAAGAGATCATACGCCGCTTCAAGCAGCACGGCACCGAACATCTGACAAAGAGAGCGAGGTCGAGGGAAAAACGTCTCGCGATGATGGATGTCATCGAAAAGCCGGCGCTGAGACAGGAGAAGATCAAGCTGAACTTCGAGGCGGACTTCAAGAGCGGCGGCGAAGTGCTCGAGGCCGAGGACCTTTCGAAGAGCTTCGGAGACAGGCTGCTCTTCGATAACGTGAAGATGCTCATACGCAAGGGAGAACGCGTATGCATCATCGGAGACAACGGCATAGGGAAGACGACCCTGCTGAAGATACTCATGGGCCTCGAGAAGCCTGACGACGGCTACCTCAGACGCGGATACAATGTGGAATTCGGTTATTACGACCAGGGCCAGCTTCTTCTGGACGAAAGCGAGACCGTTCTCGGCGAGATGAAAAACGCGTACCGGCTGTATACCGATACTGAGATGAGGTCGCTGCTCGGCAGGTTCCTGTTCACGGGAGACGATGTCTTCAAGCAGGTCAGGGATCTCTCAGGCGGCGAGAAGGCCAAGCTCTCGCTTCTCAAGCTGATGCTGTCGGGAGCCAACACTCTGGTGCTGGATGAGCCTACAAACCATCTGGATATCGAGTCGAAGGAGATAGTTGAGGACGCCCTGAAGGAGTTCGAAGGAACGCTCATCATAGTCTCTCACGACAGATACCTTCTGAACATCATACCGGACCGCATACTCGAACTGACTGAGCACGGGCTCATCGAATATAAAGGAAGGTTCGACTATTATCTGGAAAAAACCGGAAGAGATCCGGGAGCAGGCGCTATGGCTGCAGATACGTCCGCGGACGGGCAGGATGATGAACTCAGGAAGACGCAGGAGCTTGTAAGATCATCCGAAGCCGAGCGGCAGGCAAAGAAGCAGCGCGAGGCTGAAGACAGAAGAAAGGCAAGAAGAGCGGAGAGCATAGAGGAGAGGATACACGAACTCGAAGGCAGCATAGCCGACATACAGGAGCAGATGGAGGATCCCGAAAAAGCCTCCGATCCGGTATGGATGAGCGAGAACGCGTCGCTGATGGCGGCCCATGAAGAGGAAATAACTTCGCTCTATGACGAATGGATGGAACTCCAGGAATGATTGTGAAAAACTTCAACAATTTTGTTAATTATCCTACAACTTCTGTTGAAATAGCCGTGCGCAGATAATATAATCATAATGTATTGTATAAAGATATACAGCAAAGGAGAAATGAAAATGGTATTTGACAAGATAAAAGAACTTATCGCAGAACAGCTGGATGTTGACGCTTCGACGATCACCATGGAGACTGATTTCATGAAGGACCTCGAGGCGGATTCTCTTGACGCTGTCGAGATCATCCTCGGAGTAGAGGACGAGTACGGTATCGAGATCCCTGATGAAGTCGCAGAGAACTTCACGAAGGTCGGCGATATCGTCAAGTATGTAGAGGAGCACAAGTAAGCGGGGGAGACATCGATGGGCAAGACGAAAGTGTCAAATGCGATCATTCGAAGACTGCCTCGCTACAGAAGATATCTGGGGTATCTCCAGACTAAAGGTATCAAAAAAATCTCGTCGAACGAACTCAGCGAGATGATCGGTTATACCGCATCGCAGATCAGACAGGATCTGAATACATTCGGTGAGTTCGGACAGCAGGGCTACGGCTACGAAGTGGACAAGCTCTACAGGGAGATCAACAAGATCCTCGGACTCGACAGGGAATACAAGACCGTTGTCGTCGGAGTCGGCAACCTCGGACAGGCGATCACGAACTACACCTATTACTACAAGATCGGGTTCAATATCATAGGACTGTTCGACGTGAACCCGAGGATTATCGGCAATGTCATCAACGATGTGGAAGTTCTTGACAGCGCCGACCTCGAAGATTACGTCAGCAGAGAAGGAATCGACATAGGCATCATCTGCGTAAACAGAGAGAATGCCCAGCAGGTGGCCGATTCACTCGTTGCCGGAGGAGTAAAAGGGATCTGGAACTTCGCTCCTATCGATCTGGTCGTTCCTGAAGATGTTGCGCTGGAGTCGGTGCATCTTTCCGACAGTCTGCACGCTCTGTCATTCATGATAAAGAGCAAGGAAGAACAGGGCAGGGACTGACGCCGGGCAAAATGAAAGCAAAATAAAATCCCGTAGCCTCAGCTACGGGATTTTGATAATCTGTGTGTCAGACTATGCCTCAGCAGGTGCGCCTACCGGGCAGTTAGCAGCACATGCTCCGCAGTCGATGCACTTGCTTTCATCAACAACAAAAGGTGTGCCTTCAGTGATTGCCTCAGCAGGGCAGTTGTCCTTGCAAACTCCGCAAGCGATGCACTCTTCAGAAATCTTATATGCCATGGTGTTACCTCCTTCTTTAAGATAATATCTACAAGCGAAGTATAACACCGGCAAAGCTGAAAGTAAATATTATTAAAAAAATATGAAAGTCGCGTCATTTACGGGAAAAAGCGGAACGGGAAAAAGCTTCCAGGCTACTGCGCTCGCGCAGAGCCGCGGTTTTGATGCCATAATCGATGACGGCCTTCTCATATACAAGGGCCGCATAGTAGCGGGCTCGTCGGCCAAGAAATGCGCTTCGAAGGCGGCGGCCATGCGAACAGCTCTCTTCAATTATGAGGACCACAGAGAAGCAGTAAAGGAGGCTATACATCAGTACGATCCGGAAGCCCTTATGATCATCGGGACATCCGACCGCATGACCGACATAGTGGCCGAACAGCTCGGGATCGGTCCTGTTGAGGAACGCATATATATCGAGGATGTGACCACCGAAGAGGAACGCGAGATCGCCAGACACTTCAGGCAGGACGAGGGCGAGCACGTCATACCCGCGCCGGTCGGACAGCTGAGACGCGATTTTGCCGGATACTTCATGGATCCTATCAAGCATTTCATCGACAGGGCCAGGGGCAATGCCGTGCATCCCGGGATCAGACGGGAAGAGGATGAAGGCCCGAACGACAGGACCGTGGTGAGACCTACGTTCAGCTATTCGGGCAGCTTCACGATAAGCGAGCAGGTGATAAGGGACATCATCCGCATAGCGGCCGAGAAATATGAGTCGCACCTTGCCGTCGTGGACAGGATGAACAACGGCAAGCAGACCAACATGTCCGTGACCATAGATGTCATGGCGGTAAGAGATCCGGATTCCGTAGACATGTGCATAGCGCTGCAGAAAGACGTGTTCACGGCGCTGGCCGAGATGACGGCGTTCACGATCGAAAGCGTGAACGTAAGGATAAGAGACATCGTAAGGGATGCCGACGAGATGCATTCCAGAAAGCTGCATTAATTGAAAAAAGACAGGATCATAAGAATAGATAACGTAAAGGATCTTGACCTCACTCATACCTTTGAGTGCGGCCAGTGTTTCAGATGGGTCCCTGCAGAGGACGGATCCTATGCAGGTGCCGCAGGAGACAAAATCGCAAGGATCAGACTCGAAAACGGGACTCTGATGATCGAAGCGACCGGAGGGGACGCGGAGTTCTGGAAAAACTACTTCGATCTGGGCACGGACTACGGAAAGATCAAAAGAGATCTTGCGTCGGGGGAGCCGCGCATCGCCGATGCCTGCAGATACGGAAGCGGCATAAGGATACTGAGGCAGGATCCCTTCGAGACCATCATCTCTTTCATAATATCCCAGAACAACAATATCCCGAGGATAAGAAAGAACATTGAATCGCTCTGCAGGACATACGGCAAACCTGTTGAGGGGAGCGAAGAGCTGAGCAGGGACGATGAGACCGTGTATTCGTTCCCGGATCCCGAAGCTCTCGCGGCGGCTTCTGTGTCAGACCTTGCGGATCTGAAGCTCGGATACAGGAGCAGCTATATAAAAGCGAGCGCGGAGCAGTATCTGAAAGAAGGCTGTCCTGAGTGCAGGGAAGAACTTCTGAGCTTCCGCGGCATCGGTCCGAAGGTCGCAAACTGCATAATGCTGTTCGGCCTCAGGGACACGGCGGCGTTCCCCGTGGATACCTGGGTAAAGCAGATAATGAACGATATGTACGGATTCGAGCTGAATGACGTGAGGGGGATGCAGGCGTTCGCGGCAGAGAAGTTCGGAGACCTCGCGGGCTATGCTCAGCAGTATCTTTTCTATTACTACCGTGACCGTAAATGAGTCAGAAAGCATCGCTCTTTCTGACTCTTTCATTATGAAGAAAAGTTCACGTTAAAGTGTTGACACACCACTTCAGTGCGAGTACAATAGGGTTTGGTGATTGGCACTCGTAAACGAAGAGTGCTAACAGAAAGTAAAAATCAGGAGGCATAAAAATGAGTATCGGAATCAAACCGCTCGGAGCAAGAGTAGTAATAAAGAAGATGGAAGCCGAAGAGAAGACCGAAGCAGGCCTTCTGCTTTCGGGAAGCGCTAAAGAAAAGCCGCAGCAGGCCGAAGTGCTGGCTGTAGGCCCGGGAACAAAGGATGAGCCTATGGAACTCAAGGTAGGCGATATCGTCGTGTTCAGCAGATACGGCGGAAGCGAGCTCAAGTACAAGGGCACAGAGTACACCATCATCAGTCAGAAAGACATTCTCGCCACTATCGAAAAGTAGTCGGCGTACGGATATAAAAGGAGGAATCACAAATGGCAAAGGAATTATATTACGGCGAGGATTCGCGCAGAAAACTGCTCGCCGGAGTAGATAAACTCGCAGACACAGTAAAGATCACACTCGGACCTAAGGGCAGGAACGTCCTGATCGAGAAGTCCTACGGATCGCCGCTGATCACAAATGACGGAGTCAGCATCGCAAGAGAGATCGAGCTCGAGGACCAGGTCGAGAACATGGGAGCTCAGCTCGTAAAGGAAGTCGCCACAAAGACGAACGACGTGGCAGGCGACGGTACGACTACTGCAACACTGCTCGCTCAGAGCATCATAAGAGAGGGCTTCAAGAACGTAACAGCAGGAGCTAACCCTATGGTCCTCAAGAGAGGTATCGCAGGAGCTGTAGACTCTGCAGTAGAATATCTCAAGGGCAGCGCCAAGATGGTCGACGACAAGGCTTCGATCGCCCAGGTAGCTTCCGTTTCCGCTAACGATGCCGAGATAGGCGAACTGATCGCAGAGGCAATGGAAAAGGTAGGCAAGGACGGAGTCATCACAGTCGAAGAATCCAAGACTCTCGGAACATCCCTCGACGTCGTCGAAGGTATGCAGTTCGACAGAGGATATCTCTCGCCTTACATGGCCAACAACGAAAAG
>CACYHM010000034.1 GCA_902774195.1 uncultured Eubacteriales bacterium | reverse complement strand
CGCTCATCGACTGCTTCACAGACTTGTTCAGGGATCTGCCCACTGTCATGATGGTTATCACAGATGCAATGCCTATGACGATACCCAGCATAGTGAGAAAGGATCTGAGCCTGTTTGCGCGAAGCTCCGCCAGCGCTATATCAAGATTGTCCCTGAACATATACTCAGATCCTCCTTTCTCCTCTTATCCTGCCGTCACATAATACTGCTTTTTATGATTATACTTTTATTCTTTCGGATATCCTAGTCCCTTCAGGGGAACCCGCAGGGTAACCCTCGCACGGGAATTACCCGCCTGCTGGTATTCGAAGCCAGTCCCTTCAGCCTCTTGGGTACCTCTCCACAGCGAGAGTGATTATAACATACACTCTCATAGCTTTCAAGACTTTATGCGTCAGTGTTTTGCTGCGTTTGCGCGCCTGCGGTTCGCGGTCCTGCGCTTCGCTTCTCTTCTGTTGTCGGCAGCCTGCAGCAGACATCCCAGAACGATGATAAGCGCGATCGCCGCCGCCAGCAGCAGACTGGTATGATCGGATACGTACAGATAAGACAGAGGCAGCCCTGTCCCGACGTCTTCGGAAACGATGAGTTTGCCCTTGCTTACAGGCTGTCCGTTCGCGTAAACGGTGAATGTGCCGGCCTCATCGCCTTTTTTGACCGGAGCCTTGAGTTTGCTGACTTTGGTCTTTACCTTTATGCTCTTTTCCGATTCGGTCTTCGGATACGCGACAGTCTGTCTGTCGGCAGCCAGTTTTACTCTGGTCTTCTTACCGTGTTTTACCCAGGCGCTGCATACTTTGTCTCCCTTTTTCGTCACGCGGAATCCCGGCGTCACGCTGTGGGAGAAATCCATCAGCTTTATGACATCCTTAGGGCGGTTCTCTTTATCGTCATCGAGCAGCACGATCACGCCGCTGAGTCCTTTGTCGGTGAATTCAAGGGCGATCGAGCACTTGTCCTCGTCCCAGCTGCCGGTCTTGCCGCCCGTGATCAGCTTGTTGTCGTTCATCGTCTTGAGAAGAGCGCTCTCCATGAGCAGCGGCTCCGACTTGTTCGTTGCCGGCACCGTATAGTATTTCTGCATAGATATCTTTCTGAGCGTATCGTTCTCGAGGCAGTTCTTCGTGATGATGGCCATATCGCGTGCCGTGGTATAGTGGTCCCTGTCGTCCCAGCCGTTGGCGTTCACGAAATGAGTGCCTTCGCAGCCCCACTCCTGAACAGTCTTGTTCATGAGATCGGAAAAGGACTTTATGTCGCCCGATACCGCCTCGCCGAGAGCAGTCGCTCCGTCGTTTGCCGACATCATCATGGCCGCGTAGAGAAGGTCTATGACCTTTATCTTTTCGCCAGGTTCGAGCAGCATCATCATGCCGTCTTCGAGTTCCACACAGGCGTTCTTGGATATCGTTACCTCCTCCTCCGGATCGAGGTTCTCGAGCGCCAGGTAGCAGGTAAGCAGTTTTGTGATGCTGTATGGGGCCAGCATGTATTCAGCGTTCTTTTCGTATACCATGCGGTCCAGATCGAGGGAGTACAGCGCCGCCGACTCAGCCTTTATGTCAGGCGCTTTTGCATCCGGATCGCCCGTCTTCGCCAGCAGGCTCCTGTTATACGACGAACCGGTGCCCGCAGCCGCCAGAAGACCGTTGACGATCAGGAACACCACAAGAATGAGCAGCGATAAGACTATTGCTGCCCTTCTGTATCTGATCCTTACTCTTTTTTTCTTTCTGTTTGCTTCTGTTCTGCTCAATTTTCTGTCATCTGCTTTCATATATCAGTTTAGGCACCGCCCCCAGAAAGTCAAGAGAGACAAGTATGTATTCGACTCCCCTGACATTCCCTCTGATGCCTGTCGCATACGCAGGCATACCGTGAAGGTGTCCGTACACGCATTTTCTGACGCCGTACTCCTCGAGCAGTTTCGTGAAACCTGTTTCAAGTCCCGAAGGATTGCTCGGCGGATAGTGAAGACATGCTATTATGTCCGATCCCGGCGCCGCTTTACGCGCGGCCTCAAGCCCCAGTCTCATCCGGTGGAGTTCCCTGGCGTATATCTTCTCGTCGTGGTCGGTATATTCATCGGATCCCGGATAGGGCCATCCTCTCGATGCCGTAATAACTATATCCTCTCCGGCAACCTGATAGCAATCATTTTGGAGGAAAATGATGTCGTCATAGAGCGAATTCAGGTAAGTGATCCTGTTCCACCACAGATCGTGGTTTCCCTTCGATATCAGTTTAGTGCCTGGAAGACGGTGTATCCACTCGAAGTCCGCCATCGCTTCTTCTATCCTCAGAGCCCACGAGATATCGCCCGGGATCAGCACGATATCCTCTTCGGACACCAGTCTCTCCCAGTTATCTTTCAGCCTTTCGGTATGATTCTCCCATCCCTGGCCGAATATATCCATCGGCTTATCGATATTCTCATTGAACGACAGATGCAGGTCTGCTATCGCGAATATCTTCATTATTCGAGTATCTCCCTGATCACATATCCCGCCAGCGTAAGTCCCGCGGATCCCGGAACATAGCTGAGCGTGCCGAGTTCTCCGTTTCTCGGCACGGGTTTTTCTGTCGAATACACCACAGGAAGGTGTTCTACGCCTTTCTCTCTCAGCCGCTTTCTCATGACCTTCGCAAGCGGACACACCTGTGTGCCCGCAAGGTCTGCGACGACAAAGTCCGTCCCGGTCTTTCCCGCGGCTCCCATTGCCGAAACGATGTTTACGCCGAGTTCCCTGGCGCGGCATATCAGGGCCGTCTTTGCCTCTACATCGTCTATTGCGTCGATTATCCAGTCGGTCCCCGAAAGATCGAGATCATCATCCGGTCTGTAGAACCTCGGCAGGACCTCTGTCTTCGTATCAGGATCTATGTCGTTTATCCTTTCCGCCATGACCTCGGCCTTGTTCCTTCCGAGCGTGGACATAAGCGCAACGAGCTGGCGGTTCAGATTGCTCGGCTGCACGATGTCCCCGTCCATCAGGACTATGCGTCCGATGCCCGCACGGGCTATGGCTTCTGCCGCATACGAGCCGACTCCGCCTACGCCCACGATAAGGACCGATGCCTCCTTCAGGCGCCTGAGCCCATCCTCGCCCGTTATTTTTACCGTGCGTGAATATCTTTCGTCAGTCATTATCTCCGGTCTCCCTTCTGAGCGTATCGAGCACCCGGAATATATCGGCCCGGGAAAAGCCCTTCGACTCCAGCCTGCGCGCGATCTTCGCGCTGAGCCTGTCGTCCATTTCCCTTACGACGACTTCATCACCGTATATATCCTTTTTCGTGTAGACTTCTTTGCGCGCTATCTCGAGTGCATCGCTGTATTCATCCACGCCCTGCTCGTAAAGGAAGTCCTCTTTCGCGTTCCGGACGGTCTCGCGGTCTATGCCCTTTTCGATCAGCTCCCGCTCGGCCCTCATGACTCCGCGCTTTTTATCCCTGTTGTACTCATAATACCTTGCCGCGTAAAGATAGTCATCAAGATATCTCATCCCGATAAGATCCATGACGGCCTCGTCCGTTTCCCCGCTGCTGTACCCTTTGCTTTCAAGGTGCTTTCTGACCTCTGCCGTCGTATGCATCCGGTTTGCCAGATACGAGCACGCTGCCTCAAATGCTGTTTTTTTATTCCTGCTTTTCTTTTCTGTATCCATCCTGAAACTGGATCTGCTTTTCCAGACGCAGTATTTCCGGTCCCGTGACACCGTCTCCCCTCACGCACACGGCCGCAAAGAGCTCCGGGACCTCCGGTATAATGATATCTTTTATACTGTATTTTATGCCGCCGTACGACGCGCGGTCCTTCATGACTGACGGTATGCCGCTGTCGGCAACAGATCCTCCGGCAGCCTTTACAAGGGCTTCCCGCCTGGCCCACAGGCGGAAGAAGACACCGCTGCCCTTCTGAGGGTCTTCATCGCGTGCGGCCGCCACGGCTGCCGCATCGTCAGGGTGATAGAACTTCTCCGCTATGGATGTCTCTCTGCACCTTCTGCGTAGCTGTATATCCAGGCCGCACTCGCTTTCGCAGAAAAGCACCGCCCATACGTTTTCAGTATGGGATACCGAAAAGAAATCGAAGCCGTCGATATACGGCTTCCCTTTCTCTCCTGTTCGTATTCCGGCTGACAAAGCCCCGGCACGCCCGCGGTCTCCCGTATATTCTGCAATGGCCTCCGTGAGCAGTCTGCGGCTTTCGCCCTTGGCACTGCTGAAGGCCGGTGTGTAATAGATGATCACTTTGCAAGTTCCTCCAGCGCCTTATCCATCACATCGCCTTCAGGAGCCTCGATATCCGGCGTGATGCCGATATCGTTCACCCGCTCTCCGTTCGGTCTGAAATACTCCGTCACAGTGATCTTTATGGCTGAACCGTCCCTGAACTTGTGCAGGCTCTGTGTGACTCCCTTTCCATAGGTCTTCGACCCGATCACTTTGCCTCCGTTATTGTCCTGTATCGCGGCCGTCAGTATCTCCGACGCGCTGGCCGTATCGCCGTTCACCAGCACCACATATTCGATGCCTGCCGAACCCTCCTTCGATGTATAGACCGTCTCGGCCCCGTTCTTGGTCTTTTCAGTCATTACAGTGCACGCAGGCAGCAGATAGTCAGCGATCCCGATACCGGCGTCCACAAGTCCTCCGCCGTTGTTTCTGAGATCGATGATGAACTTCGTGCATCCCTCGCTCTTCAGTTCTTTTACCGCCGCCTTGAAGTCCTTTTCGGTAGTTTCGATGAACGACGAGATCTTTATATATCCCGTATCTTCCGTACCTTCGACTTTGGAGTATGTTACCGAATCCTGATCGATCTTTGCGCGGTTCATCCTATACTCCGTCTCTTCTTCTCCCCTTCTGAAGGCGACGCTCATAGGAGTGCCCGGCTTCCCCGACAGCATCTCGATCGCATCGTCGACATCGGCGGGAGTCTTTCCGTCGATCTTCGTCAGCACGTCTCCTGTCTGCACGCCCGCCGCAGACGCAGGAGAATCATCGAATACGGCGATAACGAGTATGTCTTCGCCGTCCTGTACGACTCCTACTCCTATTCCGACGTATTCTCCGGCATATTTTTTCGATACTGAAGCATATTCCTCTGCAGTATAATACTCGGCATACGGATCGCCTGTTGCTGCGACCATTTCCTTGAGCATCCCGTCGCTGATCTCGGCGGAGCCTTTCACCGCGACAGGGTCTTCATCGATAAGCCTCATGATCTCGTAATACTTGCTGAAGTTATCATCCAGTTCGTGATAATAATCGTATTCAGCACGGGTAATGAACTTTCCCAGACCCAGAGGTCCTGCCGCCGCGAGCATCAGCAGAGCGCATAAAGCGAATCCGAAAACGAAAGGCAGCACAAAACCGCGGGACTTTCCCTTCTCTGCAGGAGCTGTCCCGGAGTCTGCATCCTTCGCCTCAGGCTCTGATACGTTCACATCGTAATAAGCCGTATCCGACAGGCTGAGGCCCATCGTCTTCCTGTTCTCATCCGTGTTCTGTCTGTTTTTGTTTTCTTCCATCAAAGGGTCCCTGCAGGCAGCACCTTACGTATTATAGCCTGCGCTTTCCTCTCGTCCCTCCATGTGTTTATCTCGATATTGCACAGCATATCGGCCGTGCCGCTTTCTGTTATTATATATGCTTCGGCGGCATTTCTGAACATCACCGCATCGATTTTTCTGCCGTCTTCCGCGCAGAGCACGAATTTGGCCATCCTGCGGTCCTCCTTGAGGAACCTCCAGCCTTCCACCCTGACGTTTTTCAATGCAAAGACAGGGACCTCGTTGTCCTTGCCGCATGGCTCGATCAGTTCGAGGGCCTCGGCGAACTGAATGTCTATCTCGCCCGGATCGATGCCCGCGTCGCTTTTATATTTTTCTTCGAGCAGGGACGGGTCGCGGCTGCATGCCTCTTCAAGGTCTCTGTTCAGATCGTCTCTCAGCTGCTGCACGCTGCCGGCATCTATTGTGAATCCGCAGGCGGCGCTGTGCCCTCCGAAACTTTTGAATCTGTCCCTGTATTTGTCGAGCATCGCAAACAGATCGACGCTTTCGATCGACCTTCCCGTGCCCTTATAGCTGTCGCCGGTGCCAGATATGACTATGACCGGCCTGTTGATCTTTTCTCTGAGCTTGCCCGCAACTATGCCGAGCACGCCCTCGTGGGAATCGTTTATCTCGACGATGACGAAATCCCCTTTAGCGAGTTCGTCATCGAGCTTTGCCGCGCCTCTTTCATACGCCTCATCCTGGAGCTTCCTGCGTTCCTGGTTTGCCTCTATCAGGGCTTCACAGCATTCGGCGATCTCTTTATCATCATCCGAAAGCAGCAGCCTGACTCCGAGCGATGCGTCTCCGAGCCTTCCCGAAGCGTTGATCTTCGGCGCGATGCCGAACGAGATATCTCCGGATCTGAGTGTGCGGTAATCGAGGGCCGACCTGTCTATCAGTTCCCTGAGTCCTTTGTTGCGGCAGCCGAGATGCATGCTTCTGAGACCGCATTTGACTATGGTCCTGTTCTCATCGAGCATAGGCATGATGTCGGCAACAGTGCCTATAGTGACGAATTCGAGCACCTCTGCCATGAGAGGCCCCGGTATGCTGCGTTCCTTCGCAACGGCAAGAGCCAGTTTATATGCTACTCCCACACCGGCCAGGCCTTTGAACGGGTATCCGTCCTCCGGGAGTCTCGGGTTTATCACAATCCCTTCGGCCCTGACGCCGCTCATGTTGTGGTGGTCCGTCACAAGAGTCTCTATTCCGCGCGAGTGTGCGTAAACCGTCTCTTCATACGAAGAGGAGCCGCAGTCCACAGTAAGTATGAACTCGCCGCCGTCACTGATTATCCTGTCTATGGATTCGCGGTGCAGTCCGTACCCCTCATCCAGTCTCGACGGAATGTAGTAGGTTACATTATCGGTCAGATAGCCGATCACTTTCATCAAAAGAGCCGTCGATGTTATTCCATCGACGTCATAGTCTCCGTAGATGACTATCCTTTTGCCCTCATCTACCGCTTTAAGCAGCAGATCCACCCCTTCGCGCATATTCGCGAGAAGGAATGGATCATATGCGAGCCTTGGTCTCGGGGAGAGGAACTCTTCAAGTTCCCCGTCCCCGATCCCTCTGGATCTTATTATTTCGAGTATCCTTGGCTGCAGATCCTCCATCTTATCCTTTCATCAGTAGAGTGAAAGCGGATTGAAGTCGTCTCCGTTCTGGAACACTGTGAAGTGCAGGTGCGGTCCGGTCGAGTTTCCGGTGCTTCCTATGTAGCCTATGACCGTTCCCTTCTTGACGAACTGTCCCGCGCTGCAGTTGTATCCGCTCAGATGTCCGCAGAGAACGCTGATCCCGCCTCCGCATGCATACTGTATGCAGTTTCCGTATCCGCCGTACCACGATGCTCTCGTCACGTAGCCGTCGGCTATGGCGTATACAGGAGCTCCGTATGTCCCGCTGGTAAGAACGAGGTCGACACCGTTATGGAATTCCCTTCCGTGGAACGGGCATATCCTCCATCCGTAATTGCTCGTGCATTCCCAGTTGGATGCGATCGGGAAAGCATATTCGCCTGCAGGGACCTCTATCTGTCCGCCGGATTCGACTATCATGGCTTCAGCCTGGAGCTGCATCACCTGGGCCTGTGCCGCCATCTCGGCCGCTTCAGCCTCCATCTGCATCTCCATTGCATGCATCTCGTCAGCTTCCTGCTGGTATTTAGTCTTTAACTCTTCAGTCTCCATCTGCTGCGCCTCAAGTGCGATCTGCTGATCTTCGAGCGCGGCCTTCTGGTTTTCAAGAGCGGTCTTGAGTTCCTTGAGGACCTCGTGATCCTTCTGGAGCTTTTCGAGCAGATCCTGGTCGCTCTCGAGTATCTTCTGCACCATGCCGATATTCGCCAGCAGATCCTCGACGCTCTCCGAGTTCAGGATGACATCCACGAATCCCGTGTTGCCCGTCTTGTACATGGCGGTCAGCCTGTTGTTGAGCGCGGAATTCTGCACCCCGATCTCCTGCTCTTTGGCCTCGATGCGGGCCTGGGATTCTTCGATCTCAGCCTTTGTTCCTGCGATCTTTGCCTCGGTCGCTTCTATGTCGCCGGACAGCGAATTGAGTTTTTCTTCGGCTTCCTCGAAGTTGGCGGTTGCCTCGGCAGCCTTCTTCGCCGCTTCCTTGGCCTCCTGTCTCTTCTGCTCGGTCGCCGCTTTCGCGTCCTTTGCGTCCTGAAGAGCCTTATCTTTTTCCTCCTGTGTAACGGCAAAGGCAGAGACGAACGCTGCCGCTACCATGGCCGCTATCAGAAGGAAAATAAGTGCGATGTTTTTCTTTCTCTTTGTCATATCCCTCACCTATCTGTCAAGGAATTTTCTTATCGATATGATACTTCCGCATACACCTATGCTGATGCCCAGGCAGAGGAAGATGATGAGTATGTTCCTGGCCAGGAATCCCGCCGGCACTACCGATACGGACACGATCCTGGCGATATCAGAACCGATTATCTTTACTATTCTGGTATAGATCAGGTAGGTAAGACCTGTCGCGATGAAAGCGGATACCATCCCGACTATCACGCCGCCCCAGATGAACGGAGCTCTGACGAACCAGTCGGTGGCGCCCAGATATTTCATGATCCCGATCTCCTTCTCCCTGTTGAATACAGTGAGCTTGATCGTGTTGGCCACTATCACGACCGATACGATGACCAGGAAGGCCATGGCGATAAGCGAGCCCATCTCTATGAAGTGCGAGACCTGGGCCAGTTTTTCGATCGTGTCGCGGTAGTAGACGACGTCCTCCACTCCCTCCAGAGTCGCCGCGCTTTCAGCGAGGCTGTTGGCTGCGTCCTTGTCCTCTACATAGTCCATGAACGATTCCGGAAGCGGATTCTCAGGCAGATCCTCGAGAAGGTACGCGTTCTCGCCCCATTTCTGCTTGAGCGTGACCATCGCATCATCCTTGCTGACGTAAGACACCTCGTCGACGCCCGGGGATTCGCGGAGCGCTGCCTCCACC
>CACYHM010000033.1 GCA_902774195.1 uncultured Eubacteriales bacterium | reverse complement strand
CTTCATATTTCCTGTCGGCTATATCTTTGAGTCTGGCTTTTTCGTGATCGAAGTTCTCGATCATTCCGAGTTTTGATTCTAGTTCTTCCTTATACGCGAGTATACCTTCGATGTCATTTTTGTATTTGCGTTTTGCGTCCTCGATGAGAGCGAGGCGTTCAGACACATCGTCCATATCTGCTTCGGAAAAGTCCAGTGAAGCCGACATATCCCTCAGCCTCGAAGCGATGTCGTCAAGAACGTAGTATGCTTCTGCCGCCTGATTCGACATCCCGGCGATCTGCTCGCTGTATTCGCTTATTCCGGAAAGCTCTGATGTCACACTGCCAAGAACACCAAGCACGGAAGTGCTCTGACCATACTCAGAGCCGCTCAGAGCGTCGTACGATGATCGAACGGCCTGATATATCCTGGCGCTGTTTTTCATCATGTTGAGGCGTTCCTTGAGTTCTTCATCCTCGCCCGGCCTCAGACCGAGTCCTGATATATAATCATGTTCAAACCTGTAGAAATCCTGCTGCTGTGACGCGCTCGCCTCTTCTTTCAGAAGATCATCGTATTCTTTCTTCGCTGCTTTATATCCGTCATACAGTGTCCTTAGCTTTTCGAGCTCGGGAGCAGTGGCTTCTGCATGAAAGCGGTCCGTGATATGTATGTGGTTTTCAGGGTCAAGTATCTGCTGATTGTCGTACTGCCCGTGTATATCCACCCAGTCAGCGCAGATATCGCGTATCTGCCCCAGCGTCACCATTTCACCGTTCAGCTTGGATACCGACTTTCCACCGGCCATGATCTCACGCGAAATGATGACTTCCTCACCGGCTTTCGTACCTGCTATCTGGATAAAAGCCCTGTCGGTGCCTGTTCTGACCATAGAAGTATCGGCCCTGCCTCCGAGCACAGTGCTCACAGCCGTGACAAGGACTGATTTTCCGGCGCCGGTCTCCCCGGTTATGACATTGAAGCCTGTACCCGGATCAAGAGACAGATGCTCTATAGTCGCGAAATTGTCTATGATTATGCGGTCGATCATGAATAATACCTAGTCATTTGAATTGAGTATCCTGTCAAGCTCCGCGGTTATATACGGAACATTCTTTTCATCGTCAACAACAATGAGGAGGTTGTTGTCTCCCGATATGGACCCTACGATATGCTCGAGGCTCAGACAGTCGATGGCTTCGCCCGCCGCTCCGGAGCAGCCTGACAGAGTCTTTACGACTATAAGGTTCTGTGCTGCCGCATATGAAAGCGTCGTCTCCTTGAATATCTTGATGAATCTCTCAGAGATCGGCCTGTTGTCGTAGTTTCCGGCAATATATTTGTATTTACCGTCTTTTGACTGGCCCTTTATCAGCTGCAGCTCGCGGATGTCCCTTGAAACGGTCGCCTGTGTGACCGAGTAGCCTGCTTCTCTCAGAAGTGCAAGCAGCTGATCCTGAGTCTCGACCTCATTCGTCTTTATTATCTCGAGTATCTTGTTTTGCCTGGATAGTCTCATTCCTGTCCTCCGGGTTATCTAATTCATTTCCTCTGACGGTTATGCCTCCCTCTTCGAGAGCATTGTAGTAATCGAGCACGCCTTTGACTTCATCGAGCGAATCAAGGAAGGCTTCGACGCACTTAGGATCGAAGTGTGTGCCTGCATCATTTTTGATGATGTTCACAGCCTTTTCATACGACATAGGATCCTTATAGACACGTTTTGATGTCAAAGCATCGAACACATCGGCAATGGCCATGATGCGGGCAGACAGAGGTATATCCTCTCCGGCAAGACCGTCAGGGTAACCCATCCCGTTCCACTTTTCGTGATGTGAACCCGCCAGATTCCTGGCTTCGTGCAGATAGCTTTCGCCTTCGACGGATTCGATGACCCTGTCGAGGAGCTCCCTGCCGGCGGTCGTGTGTGTCTTCATTATCTCAAACTCATCTTCTGTGAGTTTGCCCGGCTTGTTGAGTATAACGTCCGAGACGGCGATCTTTCCTATGTCGTGAAGAGGCGCGGAACGCTCGACATCATACATGAACTTATCCGTAAGCTGATCCGTATAATAGCCTTTTCTTTTGAGAGCTTCAAGGATTATCCTGCAGTATGCTGCCGTCTTTCTTACGTGGTTTCCGGTATCAGAGTCTCTGCCTTCGACCATGTCCGCAAGACTCATGATAAGACCGTTCTGCAGTCTGAGTATCGACTGGTTCTGTTTACGGATATCCTTCATATGTTCGACGGAATCAGCCGTCATCTTGACGAACGATTCGTAAAGACGCTGGACTTCATCTCCGGTCCTGATGTCGAGTTCCTGTATGCGCCTGAGGTTTTCTTCGGCCATGCTCTCATCGCTCGAATCATCACTATAAGCGAAATCGCTCGCACAGGAAGTCATGCTTTTTATCGGCAATATGATGTTGTATCTTGACAGCCACAGACCGATGACGAGTATCAGGATAAAGAATCCGAGGAAGAGCAGCACTACCCTTATGGCGAAGTCCTTTTCGTAATCCTCTATATCCTTGAACATTACATCGGCTGCGGCATAGCATACGCACTTGCCGGATGAATCATATACAGGCTCGTATGCCGTCAGAAGCCAGCCGTATGTATCGTTGGTCTCTATCGGTTCTATCGGTTCGCCGGCCAGCAGCGCCGGTATGTTTTCTTCAAAGGATTCATCGAACGGGATCACAGTGCCCGGTTCTTCTCCTTTGAGATCTTCAGTATCGAGGTCGAACACGACATGACAGCCGTCCTCCCGTATCTGATAAACATATACGTATTCGATATCCGGATAGCTTTCACGTATATTCAGCAGCCTTTTTTCTACATCGGCATAGCCTTCAGCCGAATCGCCTTCTTCGATATACGTATCCACCATTTCCGGATCTATAACGGATGCTGCAAGTCTGGCGACCCCGCTCGCAGTTGTAAAATGCTCCGCTCTTGTAAACTGTCTGAAGAGCGATGAACTGACACCTGTCACTACTATAGCCATGGACAGCGAAGCGAATATCAGCATCAGGGTTATCCTGTTATTCAGCGAACGGTTATCCACATTGATCTCTTTGAGCTTGATTCCTCTGCTGACGGACTCGTCTTCAAGAGGCTTCTGCCTCCATCCGCTCAGCCACATCTTCGACCTGTACTTGTCAGGAACGAGCTTGATGATCAGAAGAGCGATCACTATGGTCACGGCCTTGTCAGCAAGATCGATCAGGAATGAAGCAAATTCATGCGAGTAGAAGCTCCCAAGTCCGGTATGCTGCATGAACCAGTTGTATATATCTCCGTTGATGCCGTCCGTTGCAGGCCCGCTGAGGAACCATGTGATTATGCCGCCGAGTATGCCGCCGATGAAAGCAGCGAGCAGGATCAGCTGTATCATCCTCAGCAAGCTGCCCTTTCGCACTCCGCGGTAAACATAAGCCGCGGCAACGGCTATAAGCGCGCTTATGGACGCATAATAAATGGAGACAGAATCCAGAGTGTAGTTGATGATATTGTTTACAACGCCCGTTATGATTCCGGGCAGATATCCGCCCAGCACGGCCGCAGCGACAGTTCCTATATTATCGATATATACAGGCAATCCGCTGGCTGCAGCAATCTTGGATCCCAGATAGTTGAGGAGTATTCCCGCGACTATCGGTATATACGCCACCGGGCTGTTATACTTTTTCACAGTTTTTGTTTCTTTATTTTCGTTCATGACTGTTGCCACTTTTACGGACATGCAGACACAGCGATGAGTTCGAGAGCGGTGTCTTTATCCATATCTCCTCTTTTGATGTCCCTGTCAGTATCGTATAGGTCTGTAAGTATCTTTTTTATGCGGCGCCTGCTGTATCTGCCGGCCGCGCTGTAGGCCCGTTTGAACCTGAACTCGTTGATCCCTGTTTTCTTTGCCATAGCAGGTATGCTGAATCCGGCTTCCGACAGTTCGATAGCGTCATACATGATCTCGAACTGCTTCGTCAGCAGCGCAAGCACCGCCATTGCTCCGTCATCATCCCTGATGATGGCTTCTGCTATCGAAAGGGATCTGTCTCTGTTGCCTGCAGTAAGAGCATCCACGAGATTGAAAACGAATCTGTCGCTGTCACCTATTAGTATGTCTTCGATGAGAGCCGCGGATATATCGTCACCGGCGCAGGCTCCGGTGATCTTTGCGATATCTCTGTCGAGCTGAGAGAGATCGTAAGCGCTGTTTTTGTTGTAATAGCCGCTCACGTCTATCATATGCTCCAGTTCACGCCGGGCGATCATCTTGGAAGCCGTGTGCACGCGCTTGGTTATGAATGCTTTCAGATCGGCTCTTTCGAGTCTGGGAAATTCATATGAGCCGCATGCTTTTATCATCTTTTTCCCATATGAAGTGATATCACCGCTGAATCTGCTCTCTACGCAGAAAACTACTGACGCAGAGCCGAGCATGCTCCCGGCAAATTCGAGGAGTTCATCCGCTCCTGCGTCGGCAGCTTTCCTGTAAAGCGGCAGGTAGTTTCTGACGATGACTACCCTTTTCGGTGAAAACATCGAAAAAGCTCTTGCCTCGGCCATGATGTCATAGGCGCTTACGGTCTCGCCGTCCATGTACCTTACATCGATATCACGGTTTTCTTCTTCAACATTGTCTGAGACGATCTTATCGACAGCCCAGTTTATAAGGTAATCCTCTGCTCCGTAGAACATCAGCACATCTTTCAGTATGCCCTTTTGTCTGTCGTTTGCAAAATCCCTGTAGGCCATCAGTTTCTCCCGGATACGGATCGATTCTTATCCCGTTTTTCCATCATCGTATTTTAACACATTGCATTCATATCTCTCAAGATTCTCAGCATCACCCGGAAGGATGCATCACATCGACTTTCAGTCTGTTTCTTCGAATATCTATCCCGACCGTTCCGTTCAGATCCGTTCTGTAGACAGCGATCCCTCTTTCTTCAAGGCGGTCAAGAGTCTGGCGGTGAGGATGTCCGTATATGTTGTTCCTTCCCGCCTGGATCACAGCAACCGACGGCGATACGGCATCCAGGAATTCCTCTGATGAGCTTGTCCTGCTTCCGTGATGCGCGACCTTCAGGACATCGCATCTGAGAGCGTCTTCTCCGCCCCTTTTTCTGTAGTAGGACAGCATCTCATATTCGTCTTCTTCCAGAAGATCTCCTGTCACCATTATCCTTATGCCTTTGTAGTTGATGATATAAACGCAGTTATGTTCGTTCGGGTCGTCAGCGCTCACCGGTTTTGATGATGACCTGACTGGCCACACTGTTTCGATAAATATATCTTTTGTCAGTCCTATTTTCGTGCCAGGACCTACCGAAAACATCCTGTCCGGTCCGAAAGGACCCGTCCCGCCTTCTATCACGTCAGCGTAGTCCGACGGTATCCCTGCCAGGCCTACGGGGAATACTTCGGCCAGTTCACAGATCCCTCTGTAATGATCTTCGTGGAGATGAGTGACAAGGGCGATATCCAGTGCATCGCATCCTTCGCGCAGCAGGTAGGGCATCAGCACTCGTTCTCCCGTATTGAAGTCCTCTCGCCCGCCTCCGTCTATCAGTATATCGCGTCCTGCTGCCTTTACATGTGTGCAGTCACCCTGACCGACTGAAACGAAAACCACCTCATCGTCGTAAAAACTGTCATAAAGGCATGGCACCAGCATTATGAGAGGCATGATCAGAATTGCAGCATTTCTGATCATATCTTTTTTATCTTTTCTTATTATCTTAACTCTGGTCCATTCAGAAGAAAGGCCGAACAAGGCAGCGTATACCGCAATAGCTGCAGAAGCGCTGAAACCGGCGACATTGTACGAAAAACCTCCGTCAAATGCCAGAAGATGGTTTATCTCCATGACAGCATATGCCATCAGCTGCGACAGGCTTATCCCTGCTTCGGGGTATGTGCCGGAAAACAGTCCGCACATAAGAAGCAGCAGGCACAGCGGCACAAGGGCCGAAGCAAGAAGTATCACAGGTATGTTTATAAAAACGGCAAGCGGATTGATGCGGCAAAAGCTGTAAGCCGTAACAGGCATCGTGCCGGCCTGCACAGCGATCATCATCCCGAGACCTTCTCCTGCAGCCGATGATACCGGTTTTGTGAGGAATGCTATGCCTGACATAGCCAGAAAGGACATCCTGAATCCCGTATCGAAAAGCTGATAGGGATTCATGACGAGTATCATCATAGCAGCAAGACTGACGGATGTGAGAAGGTCAAAGGGTCTTCTGAAATGCAGCGAAAGTATGCTCAGACTCATCACCATGCACGCTCTCACAGTGGCCGGGCTCCACAGAGTCATTCCTCCATAGATCATCATCACGGCTATTACTGCAGCGGATATGCCTGCTGTCCTTCTTCGGCCGGAAAGAGTTCTCAGCAGCGCATACAGAAAGCCCATATGAAGTCCGCTCACCGCAAGTATGTGTCCGGTCGAGTTCGAGTTGAACTCTTTTATCATGTCCTCATCGATATCTCTCTTGTCGCCGAATACCGTTCCTCTTATGAATCCGGCTGTCTCATCATCAAATCGCGAGATGAAGTCCTCCCTTGTGCTGAAAAGATACCTTCTGAAAGACGAATACGATCCGCCTTCATCCGTCACATCTATACCATTCGCCGTAAAGGTAAGCGGAACGCCTCCGGCTCTGAGATACAGCCTCTGGTCGAAAATGCCGGGAGCATCCGCGCCGTACGGTTCTCTGAACACGCCTCCTGCTTTGATGTAAGTTCCTGTCAGTTCATATGGCTCTTCATATTTCTTCTTTCCGGATACATCTGTTGCAGGATGAGCCGGAAAGTCACTGACAACCAGCCTGACTTTGCGCGGCAGACTGCTTTTTCTGCCGGTTTTTACTGTCATAACGAGCCTGTCATCTTTTGATACGGCGGAAACGACTTTTCCGCTTATGACGTATTCCAGCCCGTCCCATGCGGATACTTCCTTCTCCATCAGCGCATACTGCACAGAAAAGGCCATGAACCCTGCCATCAGGACAGCTATAAAAATCATCCTTTGCCTTCTGTTGCTCTCATCCATCTTTCCGCTGTACATGACAGCAGCGTAAGCAGCGGCAATAAACCCGAAGGATTCAGCTATCCTCTCCGCTTCAAAAACAAAATAGCCGGCGCTGATACCGGCTATGTACATGATCGTATATACAGTCAGGACTCGTCTTGGCATGGCAGGTATCTCCTGCCATTATTCTATCGTTTTGAAGAGTTCAATACTGTACAGTATTTCCCATGCATTTTATGTATGATTTCGGTGATTATTTGCATTTTCTGATCTTGCTGCCCGCTGAAACACTGTGACAGCAAGGGTTTCACGTTTCAGAAACTTATCCACATATAGCTCTGATCTCGGCAGCCATATCGGCCGCTTTGAAGACGGCAGAACCCGCAACTATGATATCTGCTCCTGCAGTTCTGACGATCTGCGCGTTTACGGAACTGATACCGCCATCGACTTCTATCTCGTACAAACATCCAAGTTCTTCTCTTTTTTCTTTATAATACCGTATCTTTGAAAGAGAAGTATCCATGAACTTCTGTCCGCCGAAACCAGGCTCTACCGACATCACCAGAATGAGGTCGAGGTCTTTCAGGTACCCGTCCAGAACTTCAGGCGCAGTCCCCGGTTTTACTGACACTCCGGCTTTTACGCCGTGCTCCTTTATGGTTTTTATGGTTGCCGCAAGGTCGGTGCAAGCCTCGTAATGTACCGTAATGAATTCCGTGTTGTCCGTAACGAATCTGTCGATGTACCTTACCGGCTCTGTTATCATGAGGTGCACATCAAAAGGAGCCGAAGCGTCTCCGGCGATGCTCTTCATGACATCCGGTCCGAAGCTGATATTTGGTACGAAAACTCCGTCCATTATGTCTATATGAAGATAATCGATACCATTTGAACATACCCTTCTGACATCTTTGCCCAGTTCGGAAAAATCCGCTGCAAGGATCGATGGTGCTATTTTTGCCATTTCTTTACCTCTTCCGTCATCAAGATATATGAGTCGTATCTGCTCTGCGCTATGCTTCCGGAAGCAAGAGCGTCCTTGACAGCGCAGTCGGGTTCGCTGAGATGCATGCAGTCGGCATATCTGCAGTCCTGCTGGTACTTCCGGAATTCGGGAAACAGCTCTCTTACCTGCCTTATGTCCAGATCCGGCAGATCGAGAGATGTAAATCCCGGTGTATCGTAAAGCATGGTCCCGTCATTCAGAGGAAATATCTCTACATGCCTGGTGGTATGTCTGCCTCTTCCGGTCTTTTTGCTGACATGTCCGGTCTCGGCTTTGATCCCGTAGACCTCATCGTCATGATGCAGCAGATTCGTTATAGTAGATTTTCCGACGCCTGAAGGACCTGCAAGGGCCACTCTTCTTCCCTTGATGATCTCTCTGAGAGCGTCGGATCCCTCGCCGCTCAATCCGTTTATACTGACAGCCGGATATACATTTCCGTAGATGTCAAGAGCCTTTCCTACTTCTTCTTCTGAAGCAAGATCTGTTTTTGATATGCATATCACGGGTTCTATTCCGGCGATCTCACAGCCGGCAATAAGCTTATCTACGACAGGATAATTCGCTTCCGGCTGTTTCAGAGAAAACACGACCACCAGCATATCCAGATTGGATACCGGGGGCCGTGTCAGATAATTCCTGCGTTCGATCACGCTGTTTATGACGCACTCACCGTCCCTGTCGTTTTCGTCGATATCGAAATCAACGATGTCCCCGACATAGATGAGCTCCTTGTTTCTTTTGAGATT
>CACYHM010000032.1 GCA_902774195.1 uncultured Eubacteriales bacterium | reverse complement strand
TCTCATCGAGGATGATCACGAAAGGATCTTCGCCTGAGGCTTCAGCCCTTTCAAATATGTCTTCGAGTTCCGCGTATCTGTATTCACTGACCTTGGCAGCCACTCCCTGGTGCTTCACGCCCGGGGCCATCGCATCGATCTTCTCTTTAGGCACAAAGTCGACTATGACGCCCTTCTCTTTAGCGAGCGCGACTATCTTCGATACCGATCCTTCAGATCCGTCCGCGATGAACACACGCTCGACTTCACGCTCGCCCGAGAGGACCTCGGTCACCGGATTGCGGCCGGCCACCACCTCGAGCCCGTCGCTGCCGACCTGCGGCCTGCGCTCTTCGTATGGCTCGTTCATATCATAGCCAAGCACCCTGCGAGAGTCGCCCCGTCCTCTGCCCGCGGTTTTTTTCGATGCAGGGGCCGGGGATCTTTTTCCCCCTGATGCCCTGCGGTCCGCCGGCTCATATGCCCCGCCGTAGTCGCGGCGGTTCTTGCCGCCTCTCTTGGGAGCTCCTTTTCTGTCTTTATCGTTGAATCTTTTGTTGTCTCTCTTGCTCATGTCTGACCTGCCTGCTGATCTGTTTTTACAAGTCTATCCCGACCCCTATGTCGAATGTCAATTCCGGGTGCATGTCCTTTATCTCTTTGATGAACGCGTCTACTTCTTCATCCCGCTCGGCCACCGAGTAATCCGGCACGACCACGAAAGACACGATGTCCTCTTCCTGATCTTTGGAGAAGGAAGTGACCTTCCTGATGCCCTTGTACTTTCTCGCTACGGCGATTATCCTGTCCCACTTCTCTATCATTTCCGGATCCGTGGTGTTCGTGCCGATGACACCGATGGAGGTGAGGGTCACGCCCTGCTCACCGGCTTTTTTGATGATCCTGCGGGTGAGCCTGCTTATCTCGGCAGCCGTAAGATTCTCGTCCACCTCTATATCCAGCGAGCCCACATAATAGTTCTCTCCGTAATTGTGCATCGCGAGATTGGATACGTTCATCACCTCGTCAAACCCCGCCGGTATGGCCGCTATCCTCTTTCTCTCATCATCGGCGAGCCTTACGCCGAGGATCTTGTCGATGCAGTCTTTTATCATAGTTGCTCCGGTATGCAGGATCATGAGCGAAATGATTATGCACAGATAATGCTCTATGTCTGTGCCCGTCACACGGTATATCGCTATCGCCGCGAGGATCGCCAGTGAGATCAGCGCATCTCCCATGCTCTCCGTGCCCGTCATTATCATGGCGTCGGAATCCAGACTGCGCCCCCGTTTTCTCATGACAGTGCCGTATATGATCTTGCACACGAGAGAAACCACCATTATCGCTATGACCAGCGGGCTGTATTCCGGCGGCTCATGCGGATGGATGATGGTCTTCACAGCTTCCACCAGCGTTCTGGCTCCGACATACATTATTATCACCGTCACGACAAACGAGCTTATGTATTCCAGTCTGCCGTATCCGAGCGGATGGTCCTTTGTCCCTCTTTTGCCGGCGATGTACGATGAAAGTATCGTCAGCAGCGAAGAGATCATATCCGAAAGCGAATTGACTCCGTCGAGCATCACCGCATGCGCGCGGGCGACGATACCGGCTGTTATCTTCAACACCGCCAGCAGAAGGTTCATGACTATGCCCGCTATGTTGTATTTTATTATTGTCCGGTTTCTGTCTTCAGTGTTCTGCATTTTTTATATAGTCCTGAGTTCGGCCGTGAATCTGCCGTCATGTATCGTAAGCACCGCGTATCCGGGATACCATCCCCTTCCGGCCGAGCCCGGATTGAGAAGCGTCACGCCCCAGTTTTCGGTCAGGTTCTGCCGATGGGTGTGTCCGAACAGCGCGATGTCCGCCTTTGCCTCCAGCGCCTGTGATGTGAGCATCTCAAGCCTTGAGTCGTACTTCACATCGGAGAGGTGTCCGTGGGTCATGTATATCCTCACTCCGTCAACCGCGACCAGCATGGAGCTTTCACGATTCGACCTGAAATCGCAGTTGCCCCTGACCGCATACACGGTCAGCTCAGGGAACTTCGATTCGAGTTCCGCAATGTCCCCGTCTCCGTCTCCGAGAAAAAACACCGTGTCAGGCTTTTCGAGCCTGACCGCGTTCATCATATTCCCCGCGTATCCGTGGGAGTCTGAAAATACACATGCTTTCATATCAATCCCAGTTTCCTGAATGCCCACTCGATCCCGTCTTCGTTGACGGACGGACATACCATGTCACTTATCTCCTTCAGTTTAGGGCTTCCGCTGTCCATGCAGACGCTCGTTCCCACCGCACGGATGAGTCCGATGTCCAGCATGCTGTCTCCGAAGCCGATAGTATCCTTCGCATCGCATCCGAAAGACTTCGCGACCAGAAGCGCCGAGCTGCCCTTGTCGAACTTCCGGTTTATGATCTCGCCGAAGATGCAGTCCGGCTCTGAAAAGTCATGGATGATGAATTCGAGTTCATCTCCGAGTTCAGCCATTGCGGCAGCTATGCGGTCCTCGCCGGGGCTGACGAAAACCATCTTGTAGACCGGCCTTCCGTCGTACTCCGCCATGGTCTTCGGCCCGAGATCTATCCATACGGCGCGTATCATGCGCAGCAGCTCCCTGTTGCGTCCGCTGTCTTCGAGATAGCGCTTAGCCCCCTCATCGATGAAAGCGGCATCCTTTGCCTCCATCTCGAGAAAAGCTCCGCCTTCCGAAAACAGCGTCACGAGTCTGCTCCGCTGCTTCTCCGTCAGAGGACAGTCCTGCAGCACTTCCCCGCCGGCAAACACATACCCTCCGCAGCTTGTTATCCCTCCGTCGAAGCCGTATTTCAGGAGAGGCTCAAGCATCTCGTAGTTGCGGCCCGAGCACGGAAAGACCAGGTGTCCAAGCTCCTGCGCTCTCTTTATCGCGCGGACAGCGCTTTCCGGCGCCTCCTGTCCGCCAGGGACAGTCAGCGTCCCGTCAACATCCAGAAAGATCAGTTTTCGTTCCATCGCCGCCTCAGTTCCCCTTTTTTCTGTATACCGTGAAGCGGTATGTAAGTCCGTTTTCCGTAACCGGCCCGCTTTCCGATTCGATCTCAAAGTCCGGATCATCATCAAAGTTCACGATGAAGGTATCTGCGTCAAGATCAGCGTCTATCTTTGTCACATAGAGCCTGCTGCACTCTTTGTAAAGGCTGTTGTACAGAGTCGCCCCGCCTATGAGGAACACATCATCCGGATCGTATTTTTCGAGTTCTTTTCTGAGCTCATCGATGCTGCAGACCGCAGTGCATCGCTCAGCAGAAAACCCCCGCTGCGAGGTCAGGACATAATTGGTCCTGCCCGGCAGACCTTTTCCTCCCGGCATAGATTCGAGCGTCTTTCTTCCCATCACGACGACCTTTCCCATGGTGTGGTCTTTGAAATACTTCATGTCAGTCGGGATGTGCGCGAGAAGCCCGCCGTTTTTTCCTATTCCCCAGCTGCTGTCTGCTGCTACTATGAGATCCATTATTTCTCCCAGCGGTTCACTATCATGGCGGCCCCTTCGTTTTCGAGGCGGCCGGCCCTGTACGAATACAATTTATCGGCATTGCACGCTGTGCATACGTTCGAGACCGAGATATGGTCTTCAGGCACCCCCGCCCTGAGAAGCGTCATGCGGTTCGCCTCCCTGAGGTCGAGGTGATATCTGCCGGAAGGATATCTCTTCAGGATGCGCTCCGCATCATCATGGCCCCACCGCTCCTCGAACTCATCGTATATCTCGTCGCCCATCTCGTAGCAGTCCACGCAGATCCCCGGGCCTATCACTGCATACATGTCAGCCGGATCGCAGCCGAAATTAACGATCATCCGCGCGATCGCCACGGCGGGGATCCTCCCGAGCGTGCCTTTTCTTCCGGCGTGCACAAGTCCGACAGCCTTCCTGACAGGGTCCGCAAGATATACAGGCGGGCAGTCCCCTCCGAACACTGTAAGCAGAGCATCGGGCAGATCCGTGACCACGCCGTCGACATACTGCCTGTGCAGAGGCAGCCTTCTCGGCCACCTGATCCCCAGATCATTTTCAGCCGCCACATGGACAAAGCTCGTGTGCTTCTGGTCCGTGACGCATTCGTAGTCTAATGATGAGCCAAGCTGACGCGCCAGCCTGTCCCTGATGTCCTGTATGACCGGCGCTGCCTCGCTGATGTCATCCCCTGCCATCAGGGTTGTCCTGAGACCTTCTGCACCTTCATTTTTTTCTTCGTCCCAGCTCACGAACCTGGTGGAAAAAAGGTTAGGCACACCGAGGCTGTCGAGCATACATGACGACAGATACGGAATGCCTTTCCTGTGTACAGTGAATATTTTCTTATCGTCTGAGTATTTGAGTTCCATACATAGCAGATTCTATCATATATACGATCTTCTGACCAACGAAAGAGGGAGCTTTCGCTCCCCCTGAACGCTTTTATGAGTTTTTTTGTTTGTTTCAGCTGTTACTCAACCGGTTCTGCATTGCTGTCTGCTGTCGCGAGCGGGCTGTTGACCGCGCCTTCGCCGATCTTGTGCAGATAATCCGACAGATCCCTGTAGTCTGCATCCTGCTCCGAATCAGCGCCGTTCCACTGGACATCGGTCGGGTATATCGCGATGAAGCGCTTGTTCGTCTTTCCGCCTACGCCGGCCACGCTGTAGCTAGGTATGTTCTCGTATGAACTGTCATCGATATCATAGGCCTGGATGGTCACGAGCTTCCCGCCATAATCGTCTTCCTTCGCGGCTTTGAGATAGAAAGTGACCGACTGACCGTCTTCGGCAGCTTCGTAGTCCCACTTGTCTGTGCCAGGCATCGTGAGCATGAAGTCATTGAAGTACAGATACTCGATCGATCCGTCGTCGCTGGTCTTCTTCTCGAAACCCTCCATGATGTTGTAGCCGTCTTTCTGGGTCTCTTCGAGCTTTGTCTCCTCTTTCGGCTCCTCTTTCGGTTCACTCTCCTGGCTGCCGCCTCCGCAGGCTGACAGAAGGGTCATGACCGACATGACGAGCGCAAGCATTATTACAAGAAATTTTCTGTGATACTTCATCATTTCTGCCTCCGTTTTTCTGATCAATACATCAACTGGTACTTTCTCCTGTCCCTTCACCTGTATCAACTCAGTCAGAGTCCGCCGTCTGGAGCGGGCTGTTAACGGCGCCTTCGCCTATCTTATACAGATAATCCTTAAGATCATTGTATCTGATCACGACCGATTCAAACTCCGGACTGACCTGCTGATCCGTAGGATAGACCGCAACGAAGCGCTTGCCCGAGTTCCGTCCCGTACCGGCCACGTGGTAGTCAGGCTTGCTCTCATATGACTTGTCATCCGGGTCATACGCCATTATGGTGACGAGCTTGCCGCCGTAGCCCGCGTTCTTTCCCGGAACGAATATGATGTCCACGCTGTCTCCGTGCGCCTCGTACGAGATATCGTCCGCATTAGGCAGAGTCAGCATGAAGTCGTTGAAGTACAGATACTGTATATCTCCGTCAGAGTTCGTGCTGCGCGAGAAATTCGTCATGACGTCATATCCGTCTGATGGAGCGGCAGGTGCAGGCTGCGGCTCAGGATCGCTGTCATATCCGTTTTCCCTAAGGTCCGCCTTTACTCCTTCAAGGATATCGAATGAGCTGGACCCTCCGCTGCTGAGATCATAGGTGATCAGCGTTTCGTATTTGCCTGTGATAAACACAAGCGAGTCGTTGTGCATATATCCGAACGCCTTGCCCGGGAACGATGTTTCTCCGACCTCCTTATCGGAATCCCCCTCTCCTGCAAGCAGAGTCTTATAGTCAGCATTGTAATACAGCGTGTTTGTGCCGTTCGACCACGGTACGCATGCAGCATGAGGTTTGTATTCCGTCTTTATCTCCGAAGATTCTTCCTTCTGCACATTGAACGCCATCACATGGTCTCCGCCGTTGTACACGAGGTCCATCCCGGAGACCGTGAACTCCTTTGCACTGCCCATCTCTCCGATCTTTTTGGATTCGCTCAGGTCTGGCTTCATCACTACCACTGCACCGCTCTCGCCAAGGTAGTATATGCCTTTGTCGCTCACCTCAAAATCTCTGACGTTCTCGACCGCTTTAGTCAGCTCGCCGCCGTCTGCAGGAGCGCAGCACAGAGCGCCGTCATGAAGGAAGAATATCCTGTCGTCAAAGATCTCAAAGAAATCATCTCTGCCCGGAGCTTCTGTGTAATTGAGGATCTTTTCAGGATTCCAGCCCGTACTTTTGTCTGTGAACATATCGAGAGGATATCTGAACAGTCCGTCCGCTTCGGATATGTACAGAGCATCTTTATATATGGTCAGCGAATAGATGTCCGCCGATGCCGCCCCGATGCCCGACAGTCCGCTGATCTCACCGTCCCTGAGCTCTGCTTTGCAGATCACGCTTTTGTATCCGAAGTATGCGGTGCCGTCCTGATCGACGAAGACTCTTTTCCCCACGGCTACGTTCTGCTGGATGCCTCCTGCTGTATCACCGCCTCCGCATGCAGGCAGCAGCATGATGACAGACATGACAAGAGCCAGCATGATCACCGGGAATCTTTTATACTTTTTCAACACGATCCACCTCCCCTGTTTATTTATTGCTCTTATATTTTACTATATCGATGCACCTTTCGGGGGACGCATATTGAATTTGCTCTCTAAATATATAAGAGTCTCCGAAGCCGCCTTCTGCTGCAAAGGAAAAGCAGCCTCTTCAAAGAAGCTGCCTGTCTTTTCATTGTGCTTATCTGTCATATCTCTTCTTTCTTTCGGCAGCTGTTTTCGGAAAAGCACATGTCTACCACAATAGTCTTCACGCTAATAATAGAACCTCACTCATGCGGGCTGAAGCAGATTTCCGATAATGCCGTGACTATTCGGAAATCGATATGTTAAGATTCCCGTGCAGCACTAATATAACAATGAAAGAAATCTTTGGTCAGATCGGAGATCACATATGGAATTCAATGAAAAGCTGAACGAATATATCGCGATGCTCGGTGTCACGCGAAAGGAGCTTTCAAAGGCTTCAGGTCTGAGCGCCGCAACGATCAGCAGGTACTGCTCGGGAGAACGCGAGCCTGGAGCGGGCAGCGATCAGATGAGCCGTCTGGCAGATGGTATCGCTTTGCTGGCAGCTGAACGCGGCATCGACGGAATGGACAGGGAGACGGTAAAGGATATCCTCACATCATCTCTGAGCGATTCGATGCTCATCGATTACGATACCTTCATAACAAACCTGAGCCTTCTGATGAAGGATCTTGACATACGCACAAGCGAACTTGCCCGCGGGATCTACAGTGATCCTTCATACGTCTCAAAGATACTGTCAGGCTCCAGAAAGCCAGGCAATGTATCCACATTCATAAACGAGGTCTCGACATATATCACAAACCGGTTCAGCGACAAAGGCGATCTGCTCTCGCTCATCAGGATGATCGACCCTGAAAGCGGAGTTCTCCTCTCGCAGGCAGAAACAAGGGACGCCCTTACCGCATGGCTCGGATCTGCTGGCGGCAAAGGGCAGGATGACCCCATCCCTAAATTCCTCAACAGCGTGGATTCCTTCGACCTCAACGACTATCTTGAATCCGTCCATTTTGACGAGCTCAAGCTTCCGCCGGCAATGCCTCACCTTCCGACAAGGAAAACGTACACGGGCATCCAGAAGATGAAAGAGAGCGAGCTGGACTTCATGAAGACCACCGTCCTCTCCAAATCAATGGACGACGTCATTCTGTACAGCGATATGCCGATGGAGGAGATGTCTGCAGATCCGGAATTTGCAAAGAAGTATCTGTTCGGCCTTGCCATGATGCTCAAAAAAGGCCTGCATATAAACTTCATACACGACATCAGCAGACCGTTCAGCGAGATGATGCTGGCGCTCGAGAACTACATACCGATGTATATGACAGGCCAGATCTCCCCTTACTATCTTCCGTCGCCTAACAGCAGCGTCTTCAATCACCTGCTCAAGGTATCGGGTGCCGCTGCGCTCGAGGGCAGCTCGATCACCGGCAGTCATGGCGAGGGCCGTTATGTGCTTTACCGCTCAAAAGATGATGTAGCGCACTACAGGATGCGTGCGGACAGGCTGATAGCTAAAGCCCGGCCGCTGATGGACATATTCACGGAAGACCGGCGCGCCGGCTATACCCGGGTGCTGGATAAGATCCACACGGGCAGAGATATGCGCTTCATATGTTCGAACCTTCCTCTGTACTTTCTGAGCCGCACCTCGTTTGAAGAGCTGCTTGATCAGCTCGATGCGTCCGGCGATCAGAAAAACAGGCTGCGCAGGTATTACGACAGGGCAAGGAGCCGCTTCATGTCGCACATCGACGAGAGTACCGTCCGTCTCATCATCCCTGATGTGAGCAGAGAAGATTACGACAAGTCTCCTCTGAGGCTGTCCTTCGCGGATCTGTTCATGGATGCGGCCACAGCCGTCCCTTATGAGACCTGCCGGAGATATCACGATGATCTGCTGCAGCTCTCGAAAGAACACCCGAAATTCGTGCTCGAGCCGGTCTCTTCCCCTCTCTTCAACAACATAAACATAACCATATCCGGAGATAAGATGGTGATCGTCTCAAAAGAAAAAAGCCCGGCCATCCATTTCGTGATATATCACAGCAGGATGATACGCGCTTTTCAGGATTTCATACCGTTCGAAAGGACGAACAGATAGCAGCGCTCCGTCGCTGTTATTTTTTTCCGGAGGCATCGACTATGCGGACGGCTTCGGCCGCGATCTCGCGGAGCCTCTCCCTCTCGTCAGAGAGGTAGAGCCAGCCCAGC
>CACYHM010000031.1 GCA_902774195.1 uncultured Eubacteriales bacterium | reverse complement strand
GGCGGACTCATGGAGATGAAGGAGCCTGAGACAGAGGTAGTTCTCGAAGCTCCTGCAGGCCTCATCAGAACAGTTGCCACATGCAAGGGCGGCAAGGTCAGAGGCGTCACTCTCACAAACGTTCCTGCTTTCGTTTACAAAGAGGACTGCGAGATCGAGTACCAGGGCAAAAAGGTCGTATTCGACATCTGCTTCGGCGGTTCTTTCTTCGCTCTCGTAGACACAGAGAAGAACTTCGGGATCAAGGTAAGTCCTGAGACTTCGAGATTCCTCAAGGACTTCTCGAGCTTCGCACTCGAAGAGATCAACAAGAAGTTCGAGATCCAGCATCCTGAGCTCGACATCACGACAGTAGACCTCGTAGAGAACTACTGCACGACAGATATCGACTTCAAGGAGACATGCCCGGACGCGAAGTTCGCTCTCAGAAACCTCGTAGTATTCGGCGAGCCTCATGATCCGCAGCTCGACAGATCCCCATGCGGCACAGGCACATCCGCAAAGATGTCCTGGCTCTACAAAAAAGGCGAGCTCGGCGTAGGCGAGAGCTTCGTATATGAGTCGTTCATCGGAACGAGATTCACAGGAACCATCGCAGCTGAAGGTCCTAAGGTCGGCGAATTCGACACCATCATCCCTCAGGTCACAGGAGCTGCCTATCTCTGCGGCGAAGCTACATGGTTCATGGACAGAATGGACCACCTTCGCAAGGGATTCACGATCTAAGAGATCACGACTCACAGCATAAAAGACTCGAGCCGGCGCATGCCGGCTCTTTCTTTACGATGTTATTGACTTTTTACGCAATAGGTTGTATCATAGCAAAGTCGCATAAGCGATATGCGCTCGTAGCTCAGCTGGATAGAGTGTCTGACTACGAATCAGAAGGTCTAGGGTTCGAATCCCTACGGGCGCACCATAGTAAAACGGACGCCGAAGCGCGTCCGTTTTGCTATGCTTAAGTTCTGCAGGGTGAGGACCCTATTCTTTATGCCGTAGAAATCGATGAACTCATCGAACTGCTGAAGCGTGCAGTTGACGCGGAGGTATCCCATAGGATGCACGTCATTGATCTGATGGTATGCATTCTGAAGCGTCCCCTTTTCGAGCCATGCCACAGCAAGGGAACGGAAGAGCTTATCGTAGTCGAAGTCCTTTTTCTCTGACGCGATGCGCAGCAGCACCTTCATGCCGCCCATGTCCGCACACGCCTCGCCGGTCATGATACTGCCGTGGAAGTCCTGTCCCTCCCACGGATGCATCTTGTTGTAGTAGGCCTCCATCTTCTCATTTCGTTTAAGGAAGGCCTTTTTATCCTCGTCTGTCCACCAGTCGTTCATATTGCCGTCCTTGTCGAACTGAGACCCCTTTGAGTCGAATGCGTGGGATATCTCGTGGCCGACGACCCAGCCGAGCGTTCCCATCATCTCTTCGTCGCTCATGCCGCTGTTGTATATGGCTCCCTGTGTGAATCCTCCGAGGATATAGACTGTGTTGTTTGTCGGAAGGTAACCACAGTTTACAACGCATGGAGGCATCTCCCATTTTGCCTTGTCTACAGGTCCGGAATAATCCTTCACGCTTTTGGCGAGTTCATAAGCGCTTATGGCCGAAAGCGCCTCCCAGAGAGTGCCGCCCTCTTCCTTTGACCTGAAGTTGAGCTCAGGACATTCGTATTTTTCCCAGCTGTCCGGATAAAGCACTTCAATGCCCATGGAATCCAGCTTTTCGAGAGCCTTTGCCTTCGTCTCGTCCGAAAGGAACCCCGCCTCGCTTATGATGCCGCGATATGCTTCGACCATACTTTCGATCAGGCCTCTTATGCGGTCCTTGTCTTCCTGCTTAAGGTAGGTCTCGGCATAAAGACGGCCGACCGGCCATTCGAGCGCTTCTGCCACGGCAGGAGCAAACGCGTCCTCGTCCGGCAGCATGCCGCTGGCGCCGCTGACAGCATTGTTGCATGCGGTATCCAATTCGTAACACTCGCGGTCGAGATATGCGGCAGTTTTCACCGCGCTGTTGACTATCAGGTAGTCTCTGATCAGCCCGATGTTCTCATCAGTATAGAATTCATTGAGCTTCGGCAGATAGTCAGGCATCGCCACCACATACTCTTTTGCCTGCGGGAACCCGTCCTTTTCCAGTTTCTCCAGCACAGGCACTCTGCCCTCCATCTTTTTCAGATCATCATAGCTGAGTAAATTGTAGGCACCGGCAAGGAAGTCCGGCTGATGTATCTCCTCGTCGCTTGGGATGAGCGGTGCCATCATTTTTTCGAACGCAAGGCAGTTTTCTATCTTCTGCTTTGCCTCATCCTCCGTATAGCCCAGCTTTACAAGCATCTTTTGGGCCAGCTCTGTCAGGGCTTCCTTTTTTATCTTTCCGTAATCCGTCAGCTTGATGTATTCGGCGGAATCCTTGAGCAGAAGACTTCCGCTTGCGACCATGATCATGTTCTTGGTGGAATCCTTGAAGTCGCCTCCTGTAACCGCCTCCCATGGCAGAACGAGCTGTTCTCCCGGAGGAGTTTCAAGGAACCATGCGTTGAGTTCATCGATGCTGCCGACGGCCTCGATCGAATCCGTGATCTTCTTCAGCGGAGCCGCTCCCTGTGCGTTTCTGCTGTCCCAGTCCATCATGAGATGAAAAAGATCGTAGGCGAGTTTTGCGTCATGCGATTCCGGAGCTTTGCCGAGGAACATTTTCTTGGTGTCTTCAACGTTCTGCAGTGTGAGATCCGTCATGGTCCCGCACGAAGAATACCCCTCCGGTATCTCCATCTCCAGTATCTTATCCTTGTTGACCGCAAGGGCGAAATGGTCTTTCAGCGAAGCCTCCGTTTCGGCTGTCACTGTGCCTTCAAGGTCGCAGGCAAGCCACGGCGTGCCTGTAGTGTAATCAGTCTGAGTGTTTTTTTTCATTCTGTTTCTCCTTTTGTCGACAGCAGTATCGTTTTCCTAAATATCGTCAAAGTATTTGTTCATCTGTTCGCTGAGAATACTCAGATCGTAGAAGTTCTCATAAGGATTTTCGCCGCCGGAAATCAGATCAGCATCGACCGGGCAGCCGTTATCTACTGTATCTCCCTCGTCAGTGACAGTGCAGCTGGTAGCAGCAGAGTTGCGGATCCCGATGCCCCCTGCGCTCGTAGGGCGAATGGCACAGGCACCGCCGCTGCTCTTCTGTCCCAGTATCATTGCGCCGTGTTCATGCATGAACCAGGGAAAAGCATTGCCGCAGGAGAACGAGTCGACACTGGTCAAAACACCATAGCGGAAGCCGGTATACGGGCTCACATCGCCTTTGTCGATCTTTCCGTCGAGATTTATGTCAAACACTTCTGCCTTTGTGTTGAACTGACCTGTGAGTTCATTCCTGTCCCGGATGTACCCCTTGCCGGTCATCAGCCACTCTATAGCCAGCATGGCTATATCGATACCCCCGCCGTTACAGCTGTCATCGAGTATTATGTTTCTTATCTCCGGATTCCCGGCAGCACGCTCAAGACCGGTAAGAACAGTGCCCACAGTGTCTTCAGCCAGCGGGCGCTCCCCCTTTCCTGCATAAAAAGCTTTCCAGCCGTCAAAATCAACCATAAATTCCGATTCCAGAGAGATCATGGCGGTATCGCCCTGCTCAACATAAATATCTCCGTCATAGATGCCTTTACGGATCTCTTCACGCTGCTCTCCGCGAGCGACCTTCTGACTCGTGTTAACATAGGATCGGCCGTAGTCCTTTGCCTTCACATCTTTCATGATCTGTTTCGACAGCTCAAGCTCATCCATCATCAATACGTCACAATCCATTGCGCTGTGACCGCCGTCAAACAGAAGCCCGTTAAAAACGTGGTTCAGACCTGCGTAAAAGGTCTCAAAGTCACCGGCAAACAGCATCTCTTTGACCTCTGGGTACTTCCCGGTAAGGACCTCATCCAGTGTACCCTTCATAAGGTCATCATGAATGAACTCCTGGCCGGGTCTGCCGTACCACAGATCCATGTTGAAGCAGAGCTCGTTATAGGTGTATTTCACCAGATCTTCAGGACGGTCCGCCTTCACGGCTGCGAAATAATCCGGGTCATCTTCCATGACGGGATCAAAATAAACCCCTAAATAATCCCTGACATAGATTTTCTTACCGGCATACACAACGTAGAAACCGCTCGCTGAAGCAAAGATATCAGCAATGGTAGGCAGCGGCGCATAGACGCCGGTATCGTCGCCCCTTAAGTCGATATCATATTCTGCCAGCGCAAGGGTTTTAGGCGCTGCCTTTTCAGGCTCTGTTTTATGAGTGATCATTGCATAGGGATAGTCCGGATCCATGCCGCCGGTGCCTGAAGACTGCAGATCACAGGCGAGCTTGATAAAGCGGTCCATATTGTCGATCACGACAGTATCGGCGTCAATATCGAACACGGCAGCATCACCGCAGAAATTGGTGACTGTATACCTGCTGTCCTCACGCTCAAATGTCATTCCCTCAGCCAGTTCCGTATTAACAAGATAGAAACGGTTGTAGAAATCCGTGACGCTCATGTAGGGAACGCTCGGCAGATCTTCATAGTAACGAACAGTTGCGGTCTCTGTGCTGTCTAAACTGTCACGCACGACCGAAAGCGGCTTTTCTGTAAAGGCCGCTCCGGTCTTAGGTTTATCTTTCATGTTATTTCTCCCTTCACTTCGTGCCGGCGTCTTCTCCGGCAGATCCTTCCATCATCATGAGGATCTCATTGCGGAGTTTTATCGTGACCTGTTCCTTGTCAGCCTCCGTACACGAATAGTTCACTCTTACCGTATATCCTTCGTCGGTTATTTCCGCGATGCCGCTGAGAACTGTATTGTTTTTCAGTTCAGGGATCTTTTCTTCAGCCGCCGCCAGATAGCCGCGGAAATCCTCGAGTATCTGCCGGACCTCCTTGTCTTTTGATACAGTGAAGTCCATGGTGCACGCAGTACTGATCCGGCTCATGTTGACAAGATCATGTATCTGGCTGTTGTTGATTATCTTGACATCGTTAGTCTCGTTTGTGATCTCCGTTGTCCTGATGCCCATGTCGGTCACACGGCCCTGCCAGCCTCCGACCGAGACTATATCGCCCACGTGGATCTGTCCTTCGAATATCATGAACATGCCCGCAAGGATATCAGCGACAAGATCCTTCGCTCCCATACCAACGGCAAAGGATAATATTCCGGCTGACGCTATCAGCGTTGTCGTATCCACTCCGAAGTTGCCCATCACTGTGAACAGTCCTGTAAGAACAGCCGCATATGTGACCAGGCTGTAGGTGATCCTCAGCATGGTCTTCGCCTCGCTTCTCACCCTTGTTTCGAGCCCGGCCAGGATCGCATGGATGACAAACACCACGCAGAACAGCACGGATATCGTGAACAGAGCAGACCATATCGAGCACAGATGTACGCCCTTTGACCACTGCTTGCCGAATACGAATCCGAAGGCCGCCCAGGCAGCGCGGTCCCTGTTGGCGTAAGCCACGGCACCGAGTATGGTGAAGAACACCGCGTAGCCGTAGACAAATGCCATCATAGGGCTCCTGACGCTGTGTCCGCTCTGCTCAGGTATGGACTCCGCGCAGAGCTTTCTGGTCTTCGGGCAGAATACAAACACTATCAGCAGCACGATGACCGCGAGCATCATGATTATCAGCTCAAGCTTGTCCGTATCCGTGATCCGTCTGGTCATGACAAGCAGGTCTTTTCCGTTCTCCGGCATCTCGGACAGATATACCTCCGCCCCGTTGTAATTAGTGAAGCCTCCGAAGTCGCGTCCGAGAACGGTCTCTCTCAGATAGTTGGCCGCTGTCTGTCCGATCATCTTTTCCCTGGTATGCGCGATGAACTTCCCGCTGTCTTCATCCACGAGAGCCACGGTCCCGCCGTCCTGTACCGGGAAATCGTTTACTCTGCTGACCAGCGACAGCTCGTTCATCTTCTTCCCCAGCGCCGTTCCGTCGAATACGGCTACCGCGAAGCCGTCGGCCTGCCCCTTATCATCGGATATGAGAGCCGCCGATGAATACTGCACATCCCCTGTTATCGGATCTTTGGCCGGCTCCGTGACGACATACGGATATCCCTTCATTACCGGCATGTACCTGCTGCTCGGATCTGACTCGTCACTGCTGACGCTGAATCCCGTATACGCGTTGCTTGAGACTATCTCCTGCCCGTTGCGGTCATAGAGCATGATATACTCCGCATCCGCTGCAGCAGCGAGCCTTCTCAGTTCTCCCTTGGTCTTCAGTTCAGGGTGGTCCGCCATCAGCCTTGCCACCGCAGACGCAAGTATCCTTGCGTTTTCAGGATAGGAATTCTTTATACCGGCAAGCTGATCATCATCTATCGTTTCTTCATATTCAAAAGAACGCAGCTGTGAAAGGTTTGTCTCGTAAGTCTGCGCCATTTTTTCGAGAGAATAGTTCATGCCTGCAAAGGCTATCACCGCCAGGACCATGACCACGATCCCCGGCGCTGAAGATTTGCGTGAATTCCTGAAGATATACACTATGAACAGGATGAGGTTCAGCATTATGAACAGCGACAGTATGGCTGCGGCAAGCATGGAAGTCCTGAAGAAACCCGCTGCAGGGATCGCCATAAGGATCTGGCATTCGTATTCCTTCAGCGGGGCCCGCATGGCCAGGTACTTCCCGCCGTTGATGGTAATGATACCGTACCGTGCATCATCATTCCTGCCGGTATCCATTTTTATCATCCCGGACTTATCGTTGAACACATGCAGGATCTCCTCCATGATCTTTTCATACTCCTCGTCCGAAACGTCTGCCAGCGGATATCCTACAAGCCGATCCGTTGCGTCGTATTTCATGAACGCGTATCCGTCGAGCCCGGAAAGCATGCGCTCCAGAACCTTGGTCCACGAGCCTAATTCAACATACATATCGCTCATGCGGGCGTGATCGAATTCGATCACCAGCTTCTGATCTCCGTCTTCGGAAGCAATGGTTTTATAGTATATGAAAGTCTGCGGATCGACCATGGTCCCTTCAGCGATAACTTTCTCCTGATCATCCTTAGTCATGTATTCATATTCTTCAAAGCCTTCTTTGTCTGTGAGCAGATCCTTCAGAGCTTTTTTATCGTAATTGCCCCAGAGCCCGTCTTCTGTGCTTCGCACTATCGTTCCGTCCGCCTTCAGGATCGAAACGCTTTTTGCAGAGACCGCATCGCGGATAAGCTCCATCCTTTCGGCTTCATCCAGATCGTCGTAGGAAGCGAACATCTCAGCTCCGACAGCGCCGCGGCTTTTGAAATTGTCCTTGTCGCTCTGCATCTCGACCTTCAGGCTGTCCCGCCTCTCATTTATTATCCGCGGCAGAGCGCTGTAGTAGTTGTCAAGAAGCTTGAAATCGTTTATGGCGACCATGAAGAAAGTAGCTGCAAACACCACGCCTGCGGAGATCACCGAGATGACCGCAGTAAGCAGAATCGTTTTCCAGAAGCACTTCTCATGCACGATCTCAGACAGTTTTTTCATAATGTTTTTCATTGCTCTTTCTCCGTCTACCATGTCTCTCTGAGTTCATCGAAATCAACGTCTTTCATGTGCTTTTTCCATATCCATATTGCAACAGCGATGTCATATGCGATCATTATGGCATATACTACCAGGACCGCCGGAGCTGCACCCTTATCTGTAACAACATAGTCAGATACAGGGCCGTTTGCTCCCAGCGCTTTGTCCCCGAAGAAGATCGCTTCCTGTACTATTGAAACAAAATCATATAAACCGTGTGCAAGGGCGATCCCCCAGAGATTTCTTGTTTTCCAGTACATGAACAGCAAGATCAGTCCAAAGGCTCCCGCACTGACTGTTTTCAAAACCGCCATGGCAACACTCATAGGCGTGGAAAGGTCCGCACCGATGATATGTGCCGCTCCGAACGTCAGAAAGCTAACGACAGCTATCAGTTTGAAAACGCCCTTATGATCACGGAACTGCTCCATAAGCGCGTCATTAATGATCGCCCTGTACGCAGTTTCCTCATACAGACCGACAAACAGGCAAAGGAATGCGGATAACAGAATCTGCACCGGCCAGTTTGATGCCAGTGGCTGCCCTGAAGTAATATCTACTACTGTTCCGATACCGACAAAGATGAACACGAATACAAATATGGGAATCACTCTTCTGAAAATATAGCCGGTCGTATTACAGCATTTGTCGAATGTCTTTCCACCGGATATCAGAACAAGAAAAACTATTTCTATCATCGCAACGGCGAAGCGCAGCAATCCCATGCTCAACAGATCGCTGTTTCCTCCCGTACCAAGGATCCTCAGCACAAAGAACCCCATGATGATCCCTGTCACTCCTGTGATAAGCGGATTAGCTCTCAAAAAATCAATGATCTTCTTCATAGGTATTTCTCCGTCTACCAGGTCTCTCTGAGTTCATCGAAGTCAACGTCCTTCATGAACTTCTTCCAGATCCATATGGCTATGATGAGCGATATTATAACGTCCACGGCATAAAGTACCAGTACGGCAACGCCCAGGCCGGCCTCCTGGCCGTCCAGAGACACATAGTTCGTACTGGCTTTCACGGCCTCGCTCTTATCGAAAAATGCCTCCTGGACCGAAAGCAGGAAGTCGTACAGTCCGTGCGAAAGCGCGACCGCCCAGATATTCCTGGTTTTCCAGTATATGAACAGATAGCACAGTCCCCCGATGCCGCTGCTGAGCACTTTCAGAACAGCCAGACCAAGTTCCATCGGGCTTGTGATGCTGGAGCCCAGAAGGTGGATACCTCCGAACACGATCACATTGACGACTGCGATGATAACAAAGATCTTTTTGTTGCTCCTGAACTGGTAAAGAGGTCCGTCATTGAGTATGCCTCTCGCGGTCACCTCTTCGAGCAGTCCTATGCTCAGGCTGTAGAAGGCGAGTATAAGCAGCTGCAGCGGCCAGTCTGATCTCAGCGGATTCTTGTCCTGTATGCAGCCGATAACCCCCATGACCAGTCCGAGCAGCGGGAATATCAGCGTAGGAAGAAGTATCCTGAATGCATATCCTGTCGTGCCGCAGCATTTATCAAAAGTCCTGCTTCCCGAAATGAGATAGAGAAAAGCCATCGCAGCGAACGCGAGCCCTATTCTGAGCAGAGCACCGTCAAGGTTGTTATCCATCTTTGCTCCCAGGAACCTGACAGATACTGCGATGAATGATACCGCTATGATGGTCGTTACAAGCGGCTGTGCTTTCAGAAAGTCGATTACCTTTTTCATCTTGATTTGTCCCCTTTTCTTTATATGTTCTGATTTATCTGAGGTTATTGATGTAGTCCGTCAGCCCCTGTCTGTCGTACAGGAAGCTCAGGTCGTGGATGAAGTAATCCGGGTCAACGCCCTGATCGACATCATAGAACGAACCGTTGCGCATGAAGCTGAGCTGCATATTGCTGGATGTCCTGAAAAAGCTGCCGTCAGCTGTGGACATCGGCGAGATGGAGCAGGCTCCGCCTCCGGTATGCTGTCCTATCAGCGCAACATTTCCTGTCTGTTTGAATATGCACGGAACAAGATTTCCGCACGAGAAGCTCACCTTTGAAGTCAGACAGAATATGTTGAGATCCCTGCCTGCCAGAGTGTCATTCCCGTCGAACTTGCCGTCGAAGTTGGTGTCAGCCCTGTATGTATATGTGGCTGTGGCGTTCGTCAGACTGTCCTTCAGACTGAGATTCGCGTCCCCGAGGAATGCTGAAAGCACGTATGCCGCAGCAGGAGCTGCTCCGCCGAGATTCTGGCT
>CACYHM010000030.1 GCA_902774195.1 uncultured Eubacteriales bacterium | reverse complement strand
GAGTATAGCGAGGAGGTCCCACCTGTTCCCATCCCGAACACAGTAGTTAAGCTCCTTTGCGCCGATGATACTTGGGGGGTGACCCCCTGGGAAATTAGGTCCTCGCCACTTTTTTCTTAAGGCCCCATGGTCAAGCGGTTAAGACATCGCCCTTTCACGGCGGTAACCCGGGTTCGAGTCCCGGTGGGGTCACCACAAAAGGGCAGGTCGGAAGATCTGCCTTTTGTTATATACGCGGACGTGGTGGAACTGGCAGACACGCAAGATTTAGGTTCTTGTGCTTCGGCGTGAAGGTTCGAGTCCTTTCGTCCGCACCATAAGGCGAGCATGCGCTCGCTTTTTTTGATGACGAAAGGACTCTCACCTACGGTTCCCCTCCAGAGGACTAGCGCTGCGCGCGTCGGAGTCCTTTCGTCCGCACCATAAGGCGAGCATGAGCTCGCTTTTTTATGTGGATAAGTGCATTAATGGCAATAATTCAGAATAACGGTTCTTGAAACCAGAAAAAACGCTGAAATTTCAATATCACAGGCTTTTGCACCGGCAGCGGGTGCTCTTTTTTTATGCATGAAATCCGGCATTTTATGACCGTAAAACGACATTATTCTGATGGCAATATGTGTACAGTTTCGACAGAAGGATTCAGGTATAGTAGTCGCAGGAGGAGAAGCGATGAGATTGGGAATACTGATCAGAGACGATGAATACAGGAATGCGCTGATAGAAAAATTAACATATTACGATAAAGATTTATTCGTAAATATAATCGGCGGGGGCAAAGGTGATGCCGCAGACTGCATCATCCTTACCGACATCAAGCCGGAAGAGTTCGAAAACGAAATATTATCGAAGATATCATGCAGGACGGTATTCCTGAGCGCCAGTCCGGTCACAGAAAATGAACGATGTGATGATCTGCGCAGCGTATTTAAATACGGAGGGGTAAATACGCTCTTATCCGAACTGATGCTTGCAGACAACGAATGGCGCGGAAATATAAGTATCAGAAGCTATACTGGAAGGATCATAACTGTTTGCAGTGAATCAGACGCATGCTCATCGGAAAAGGCATCGGCGCTTGCCAGGCAGATCGTATACAGACAGGGAGGAAGAGTGCTTCTCATAAGTCTGGGCTATATCAACGATCACGGCAGGAACGATGACGACAGGATAAACAGATTTGCCAGGCTCATGTACGCGATAAGGACCGGCAGGGAAAACGCATCGGACAGTTTTACGTATACTGACAGCTACGGCGTGTCCTATCTGATGCTCCCGGCAGGTATTAATCCTGTAGCTTACCTGAATGAAGACGAGATCAAAGGAGTCATAAGGGCACTGTCCGGGAGATTCGATTCACTGGTTCTGGATACAGGGACCTGTTTCAGGGAAGAGAATATGGCTCTTATGAAGGAATCTGACGATATAGTCTGTTTTGAGACCGGACGCAGGTTTCCCGGACTTGCCGGCGTGATATCCGGGCAGGCTGAAAAAGAGGTGACAGCTATAAAAATGACCGGAGAGACAGATGAAGCGCTGGCTATAGATGACTGTATCAGAAAGATCTACGGGAAGGAAACGACATGGGAAAGACAAGAGCAGGGGCAGTGACCGAATACGGACCGTACATAGATGATATGGTCAGATCCATACGAAAATGGATCACGGAAATGGACGAACCTCCCGGCAGCGAGGAAATACTCCGGAAATGTGAGGACGTGTTTTTCGGATCAGAGCTTTCATACCGTACACAGCCAAACGAAAACGAGATCATCATAGACAGCATGCATCACAGACTCGTATACAGGTACGGCATACTGACTGACCTGCTGAACGATCCAGGTATAAACGAGATCATGGTCAACGGTCCGGACAGGATATATATCGAAAAAGAACGCAGGCTTATGCGTGTTGATGACGCTTTTACTTCGGCATCAGAGCTCGAAGAGATCATCAGGATGTTCGCCTCTGACGTTCACAGGGAGATAAATGAAGCAAATCCTATCGTGGATGCGAGGCTGCCTTCAGGATACAGGGTAAACGGAGTCCTCAGGACTGTAGCTCTGAACGGTCCGATACTGACGATAAGAAAATTCAGAGAGAAAGAGATCGAAATGTCTGAATTAGTGGGATGCGCCAGCCTTTCGGAGGAATGCGCCCTGGACCTGGCGGCACTTGTGAAAAGCGGATACAACATTTTTATCAGCGGAGGCACTTCATCCGGCAAGACGACATTCCTGAATGCCCTTACAGCGTTCATAGGCGAAAACGAGAGAGTCATCACAATAGAGGATTCTGCGGAACTTGTCATAAGCCACATCCAGAACAAGGTGCAGATGGAGTGCAGGGCGGCAAATTCGATAGGAAAAGGAGAGGTGAGCATGACGCAGCTCATCAGGACCAGTCTCAGGATGAGGCCGGACAGGATAATAGTCGGCGAGGTCAGAGGCCGTGAGGTGATCGATATGATCCAGGCCATGAATACAGGTCATGACGGGAGCATGTCCACAGGACACGGCAACTCTATAAAAGGCATGCTCAACAGGCTTGAGACGATGTATCTGGCAGATTCGCAGGTATCGGTAAGCTCGGTGAGGAATCAGATAGCCAATGCGATAGACATATTCGTGCATCTCAAAAGGGATGCCAGGGGAAGAAGGCGTGTAGAGGAAGTGGCTGAGCTCACGGGTTTCGATGGAAGCGAGTATACGATCAATTACCTGTACCGTGCAGGAAGCGACGGTTCACTGGCTCCGACCGGCAGAAGCCTTTGCGACAGGGAAAGACTTATCAGAGGCGGATTCGGTAACAGGCTTTGTAGAGACGGCGGCGCAGATGAAGGGAGGGCGTCATGACGGATCTGAGAAAATATTCATTCAGCAGAAAAGAGGAGATACTCTTCTGGACAGCTCTTGCTGCTGCAGGGCTGGCGATCTCTTATCTTATGTACAGGAACATACTGTTTGCGGTCGTTATCATCCCTTTTTCACGGCGTATCAGAGGATTTGTGACAGACAGCCTGATCGAAAAGCGGCGAAGGCGTTATATCACGGAATTCAAAGACTTCCTTTTCATGGCATCGACAGCCATAGGAGCAGGAAGATCCATGAAGGATGCGATAGCCGAAGCCATCCCATCGCTCAGAAATATACACGGCAGCAGGTCGGTGCTCGTCCACGATCTTGAAAAGGCATATGAGAGGATGGAGGTAGGCGGAGAAAACGATATAAACGTTTTGAGAGATATGGCTGAACTGTCCGGACTCGAGGATGTACACGATTTCGTGACCATATATTCGATATGCAAGATGACGGGAGCAAGTCTCATAACCGCTCTGAACAAGGCTGCAGCCGTGATCATGGAAAAGATGGGTATAGACAGAGAGATAGAAGAACTCATAAAGCGCAAGGAAAGTGAAGGCCTGGTCATATTCGCCATGCCGGTCATCATCATCCTATTTCTTAACATCACGGCGCCTGACTACATAGCCCCGCTGTACGAGACTGCAGCCGGAAGGATAATAATGACCACGGTCTGTGCGTCCAGCATAGGCATATACGCGATGATACAGAAGATAGTCAGTGTGGAGATATAAAGATGAATGAACTGGCAGAAGTTGTAAAAACAAAATACATAAGGCTGAGGCAGGATAAAAAACTAATGTCAGGCATATACATAGTCACGCTCGTGACGGCGCTGCTCGTGCTGGCGCTGGTGATAAAGGGACCCGAAGCAAGCGGACAGCTCATAGCTGATGAATCCGGCAATGTGACGGGTATAAGCAGAAGGAACACAGACCGGACGGAGAAGTACGATCTCAGTCTCAGGATAAAGGACGGCAGGGATGTCATAGAAAGAGATGTGACACTCAATCTGCAGGCTGACAGAAAGAGCGGGACTGCAGAAGGCTCATCCCGGAAGGATGAACGTGAAGCATCAGTCGAAGCCGGGATAAACAGCGTCATAAGCGAGATCGAGTATTCGAAAGGACGCCGTATAGATCTTCCTGACAGTCTGCCCGACGGGACAGCGATAAGCTGGTCTTCATCTGAGAAAAAAGACAACTCTCTGATGCTGATAATAGCTGCGGTATACACGGGACTCATAGCTCTGATGATAGCCGGCAGCGGAGGAAAGGACAAAACAGCAGACCAGATGAGAAAGTCTATACTCAAAGGCCTGCCCAGATTCTGCAACCAGCTCTTCCTGATGATGAACGCGGGGCTCATACTGAGCGATGCATTCGATACGATAACAGGCAGTTACGGCATGTACGACGAAAAAGAACTCAGTGCATTTGAAAAGGAACTGGCAGAGCTTAGAGAAGCTACGGACGGACACAGAAGAAGTACTTCAGAAGTAATAAACGAATATGCGGTAAAGCATGATGTCAAGGAGCTGATACGTATAGCAAGCATACTTACTGAGAATGAAAAGCGGGGCAGTGATGTCATCGAAAGCCTCGCCCGCGAGAGCAGATATCTGTGGGACGAGAGAAAGACTGTCGCGCGCGAAAGCGGCAAGATGATAGATACGAAGATGGCATATCCTCTCGGCCTTCTGCTGGTACTTCTGATAGTAATAACCATGGCACCCGCCCTCCTCGGGATGTAGCAGCATGCGGCTTTATCCGGGAGCGGTGCAATAAACGAAGCACAGATGTGAGAAAGGAGTAAGGACATGAAGAGGATCAGGACATTTATGATCAAAGCCCTCTGCAACAAGAAAGGAATGGAGATGGTACAGGTTGCGATCCTGGTAGCCATTGCGGTCGCGGTAGGGATCATTTTCAAATCGTCCATAGTGGATTTTGTGAACCGCATATTCGGAAATCTCGATGCGGCCAATTTCTGAAGATATGGACGGGCTGATTCGAATACTGCGCACGAAGCGCGGTTCCGGGATGGTGGAGGCAGCGGTCTCGCTGCCCATCATCATCCTGGCGGCTATGCTGCTCATAAGACTTTTCGTTTTCTATCTTGAGATACTGACTACAGGAATAGAAAGACATAAGGAGGTCATGGAGCAGCAGGACGCATACAGGGGGGCATTTATCAGAACACACAGTGATGAAGAGGAGATAAGTCTGCTGAGAGGCGGCCTGCTCATGATGGATGTCAGCAAGAGACTTGAAATAAAGGCGTACATGATCAACGAAGATATGCTGGTGAGAAGCGGTGAGATACTCGGAAGATAAAAAACTGAATAAATGGCTGCACGGCATGAGATCAAAAAAAGGATCGTCAATGGTCATGACTGCGATATTTTTTCTAGGTTTTGCGATATGCATAGCATCGGCTGTAGGAGTATCGAGAAGGCTTGTCGTAAGCAGCGAATGCGAGGCTTTCGGCCGGGTATGGACGAAAGCGATACTTTCCGAATACGATGTCCATCTGCTCGAAGATTTCTCCATAATGGCATATTTCGGAAATGATCCGGATGTATCCGGCAAGCTAAATGCTTACCTTGACTATTCTGCAGCAGGCAAGCTCGATGCTGTCATCACAGGAGCCAATGCCGATCTTACGGGTTATGAACTGGGGAATCCGGACAATTTCAGAGAAGCTTTGAGGCTCGGCTTTACAAGCAGCGCTGCATCAGAACTCATAAACGGCAGAGGAAGGACTTTCAGAGATCTTGATGACGGTGAAGGCTACGACGAAGAAGGACGTATCATCAATGACAGGGTCGTACTGGATACTCTGCCGTCAGGCGGAGCCGGAGGAAGTGTCAGCGCCGATACTTTGACAGAGAACGCGAAGAATATAGGAAGCAGAAACGATCTGAAAAACAGGATCGCTAGCTCCGGGGCAGAGATACTGCTGATCGTGAGCAGATTCGATAATCACGTAACAGCTGCGGATGACAGGGAGCACTTCTTTGTCAACGAATGGGAGTACATAATAAAGGGCAGTCCGGATGATGAAGTAAACTACAGAGCCTGCAGGAGAAGACTCTTTCTGGCAAGAAATGCTCTCAATCTATTGTCACTTTACAGGGACCCGGCAAAGGTCGAAATAGTGATAGCTGTGGCCGAAACGATAACTCCGGGACCTCTCGGCATCGTCACACAGGTGATAGTCGCAGAAGCATGGGCAGCGCTGGAGACAGAGATGGATCTGAATGATCTGTATTCCGACGGCAGAGTGCCTGTCCTGAAAACGCCTGAGCAATGGAAGACGGGTCTCGGAGCTGTGCTGGATTCGGATGAAGTACGAAAAAAACTCGATGAGGAATCGCTGGAAAAGCTTGAAGAGAACAGGAACGAACTGAGCAGTATCACAGGAAATATCGGCAGTATGGTGCAGATAAAGGAAGGACTCAATTACGATGAATACCTTATGGTGATGATATTGGCCATGAATGAGAACACACGTCTCCTCAGAGTAATGGACCTTGTAACGGTAAACATGAAATACAGATATTATAAGGACTTCAACATGATGGAGTATTACACCGGGACCAGATTCACCATAGATGCGAACGGAAGGACTTATGTTTTCGAGGATTCATACAAATAAAAAAGGGAATTACCTGGTGGAAGCGGCGATATCGCTGCCGGTGTTCATGATCGCCGTCATGGTGATGAGCTCAGTCATACTGATGTATGCCTGTATAGAAGACTGCAATTTCATCGCTGCGAACGAACTCAGACGGGGAGCAGCGGAGGCAGCTGTTGCAGACACTGCGGTCGCTGTTCCATACAGGCTGAAAAAGGAGATGACTTCGAAGCATTCGCAGATACGGTCCGCCAGACTTACGGATGCAGGGATCAGGACCGAAAGATGGGGAGTCGACGAACTCATCGCCGTCAGATACAGTCTGACTCTCGGAACGGTGAATCCTCTCGGGATCAGGGCGGATGCTCACTACGATCTGTCGCTGGTCACACGAGCCTATGTTGGCCGCGAAAGGAACGTACGCAGAATGACAGAGGACGATCTTATGGATAACGACTCTGTTCCCGTGTTCATATTCCCGAAGAGAGGAGAGAAGTATCATTCAGAAGGATGCGGCTTTCTGAGGGCTGATTCAAGACCGGGCACTCTGAACCGCCAGGTCAGAAAAAAATACAAGTCATGCCCTCTCTGCAAAAGCGGAAAAACAGCGGACGGAACGCTTATATATTACTTCCCGTCTGCGGGAGAGGATTATCATCTGCCGGGATGCACTTCTCTTCAGAGGAACTTTGTCGAGATAGACAAAGAAACCGCGATAGAAAGAGGGTACTGCCCCTGTTCAAAGTGCGGAGGATAGAAAGGAGGAAACATGGAAAGGATAAGACAGAACATGGCCGGATACAGGATGCCTGCATATGTGGAAGAGATACTTACACAGAATTACTGCCCGGGCTTTATGAGGATGTCCATCATAAGAGAAGAGGACAGATACGCATTCAGCTACAAGACGGACAGCTTCGCTAAACTTGATCCATCCGGGATGAGGTTATATGACAAACTTCTTCTCATCAGAAACCTCATAAGCATGTGTGAGACCAACTCTGATCATCTGATCAGTGCCGAGAGCTATCTCATCGAGCCTGAACTCGTATATGCGCGATGCGGAAGAACAGACATCGAAAACCTGCGGCTGATGTATTACCCGGATGTCAAAAGGCTCGACTTCAGATACAAGATAGTGATCTTCGCAGACAGGATCATGAACAGGGAAATAAGAGAAGAAAGGGAAATGGCCGCCCGCATCAGAGAGGCTGCAGAGCCGGGAGACATAAACAGGATAAAGATGTTCCTCGAAAAAACGCTGTCGAGAATGGAGGGAATGCCTAACTGAACATTATCGGGTAAGTTCAGCAGACCGTTGCAACAGACGCCTTGCGGTATTTATAATAAAAGCGTTGATGCAGCTGTGTGAAAGGAATGAAGACCCATGATAAGACACATCGTAATGTTCAGGATAAAGGATGAATACAAAGACGAGATCCCTCAGCTTGTAAGTAATTTTTACGGCATGAAGGGAAAGATCGAGGGCATGCTCGAACTCGAGGCGGGCGCCGACATACTCCACAGCGAAAGATCATATGATCTGGCGCTGGTGACACTTTTTGAAAGCAGGGAGGCTTTCGACGCATATCAGACACATCCTGCACATATGCCGGTCAAAAAGCGCATGCACGAGGTCCGCAGCGGATCTGTTGCATGCGATTTTGAAGTTTAAGTTTTCAGACATCGGATTTTCAGCACTTGTTGTATTTCTTTGTATGCTATAAAATCAGTATGTATGAACAATCAAATCACTGAGTATCAGGAGGTTAAAATTATGATTTATTCTGCAGAAGTGAAAGGCATGTGCCCGGTTCACCAGGGAGTACATCACGGCTCTGCACCGATTCCTGAGGAAGGAAAGTGGGTCAAGCCTAAACAGGTTTCCGACATTTCCGGATACACCCACGGCATCGGCTGGTGCGCTCCTCAGCAGGGAGCCTGCAAGCTTTCACTCAACGTAAAGGACGGCATTATCCAGGAAGCTCTTGTCGAGACCATAGGCTGCTCAGGAATGACACATTCGGCAGCGATGGCATCAGAGATCCTGCCGGGTCTTACAGTACTTGAGGCGCTCAACACAGATCTCGTATGCGATGCTATCAACACAGCGATGAGAGAGATATTCCTCCAGATCGTCTACGGACGTTCCCAGAGCGCTTTCTCAGAGGGCGGGCTCCAGATCGGAGCCGGACTTGAAGACCTCGGCAAGGGAACAAGATCGATGGTAGGCACCACATACGGCACCCTCGAAAAGGGCCCGAGGTATCTCGATCTTACAGAAGGATATATCACACAGCTTGCGCTTGACGAGGATGACGAGATCATCGGATACAAGTATCTCAACTTCGGCAAGATGATGGACTTCCTCAA
>CACYHM010000029.1 GCA_902774195.1 uncultured Eubacteriales bacterium | reverse complement strand
TCTTTGCCTTCGCTGAGCAGTCTGTCTCTTTCGACAGCTGTAAGCTCATCCTTAGGTACTACCAGTCCGTGTCCGTATTGTTCGATTATCCCCATTGTCTTTTCCTCTTTGATAAGCAGACAGTACATAAAAGCATGCCTGTAAATTTTAACTCAAAGATCATATAAGAGTTATTGCAATTAAGCAAATTCCGGACCTTCAATAATCGTAAATATCTATAATTATTATTACACAACAAAAGAATCGTGTTTTTTTGGTATGATATCAACAATTCTGTTCATAGTATCTGATCATCGCCGCCTGATCGAGATCCTCATAGCCATTGTCGATCATCCATTTCATAACCTCGTAAACTTCATCAGTCAGCGGGATCTTTGCTCCAATACCTGCTGCGTATTCGCGCGCATTCACGATATCCTTGTAATGAACAGCGATCCTCGCACCGGGTTCATAATCTTTACCGATGATCTTCGGCACCTTATTCTCATATAGAGGGCCGCCTGCGAAACCTCCTCTGGTCGCTTCAAATACCGTCCGGAGATCCAGTCCTGCCTTCTCCGCGAGCGAGTAAGCTTCCGCCATGGCGGCCAGTATCGCACCCCCGATCATGTTATTGATGAGTTTGACTGTATCCCCGCTGCCGGAAGGGCCGGTGTATACGGGCTTTCCCATGCATGAGAGGACCTGCTTCACCTTTTCGTAAACAGCTCTGTCTCCCCCGGTCATTATGGAAAGAGTCCCGGCCTCGGCCATGGGATTACCTCCGCTTACCGGCGAATCGAGCAGGAACATGCCGGCCTCTTTTGCCTCATCCGCAAGTTTCGTTATGAGATCAGGCGAGGCTGAAGATAGATCAACGATGATATTGCCGGGTCTGCCCCGCTTTATCGCTTCTCTTACGGATCCTGCAATGGTCTCATGTGTCGGCAGCATCTGGAGTATCAGGTCGCAGCTGCTGTAGATCTCATCGGAACCGCTTGCCGTACTGCCTCCGCCGGCGACAAACAAATCGAGTCTTGCAGGATCCGTATCGTAAGCGATTACGGGTACATCCTGCTTACTGCTCACATTGAGGGCCATATGACAGCCCATTACTCCCAGGCCTAAGAATCCTATCTTATGCATGTCAGTACTCCTCCGGTGACAGCACAGGCACTCCCTTTACGGGATCGACCGCCCTCTTCATCCCGATCCCGTCGAACTCGACTATAGCCACCTCGACAGTAATAAGGACTTTGTTGCCTTCCCTGAGATGCCCTCCGTATTCATTTCCGTCTCCGTCCGAGAAGCTTGCATGGATATGCGGCGAAGGGCTGCCGTCAGGATCTGAACATATCATCCCGCTGAGCCCTGTAAGCTCTATCGGTGAAGGTTTATCGATCGGGTCTCCGTAGCCGTAACATCCCGGCTTACCCGGCAATTCGACCGGATCAAGAAAGGAGCAACCGTCAAGACTTCCTATACCCGAAAGCACCGCACCGTCCGAAAGTTCGTGTTCTCTGCAGTAAGCGCAGATGCTTTCCAGAACGTCCTCTCCCGGTTCCAGTCTCAGAACGTGTATCCTCTTTATCTTTCCTTTTGCAGATTTCATATCACTCCCTTCGGATCACGGATATATAAGCATCTTGCCGGGAACTCCGGACCTGATCGCCGCGACCGCTTTGTCAAAATCCCTGAGCTCATAGCTGCCGCCTGTCAGAAGATCCTGTTTGAAATACGGACTTTTCATCACCTTTGCAAAATCCTCCCATGTATCCCAGATCAGTCTGCCCGATATGCCGGTAAGTTCGATCTCTCTATAGATGAGATCATTTGCAAGATCAAGACTGACCTCGGAGGTCGGAAGGCCTACGCAAACGAGTCTGCCGCCTGCCCTGAGGCTCTGCAGGGCCGACCTTATGGCTGCTCCTGCTCCGGTTATATCTATCGCCGCATCAGCACCGAGTCCTCCGGTCAGTTTTTTTACCTCTTCGGAAACATCCTGTCCGGAACTGTTGATGACGCAGTCTGCTCCCATGGCAAGAGCCGTTTCAAGCCTCTCGACTACCAGGTCGCAGGCTATCACCCTGCGCGCTCCGAACACCTTGCTTGCGCTCACTGCAGTAAGACCTATCGGACCGCATCCGCTGACCAGCACAGTCTTGCCCGAGACATCCGCACTCTCGACACCGTGCACACCAGCACCGAGAGGTTCGAAGAGGCATGCCATCTCAAACGGGATGTCATCATCGAGGACAAAGGTACTGTCCCAGCGTATCTTCGTGTATTCTGCGAAGGCTCCGTCTTCCATTACGCCGAAGAGCCTTACATTGCTGCAAATGTGAGGCATGCCGTTCCTGCAGAACCAGCATTCCCCGCACGGTACATGTGTCTCGCATGAGACTCTGTCACCGACACTGCGCTCAGTTACGGCCGAACCCGTCTTCACTATGACTCCGGCGGTCTCATGCCCGGGTATCAGCGGAGGTCTGACTCTCAGCCGGCTCCACCTGTCCCATTCCATCATGTGCATGTCTGTACCGCAGACAGCCGTGCAGTGCACTTTGATCAGGACTTCGTCTTCCTTTATCTCAGGTACAGGCAGGTCTGTACGGTATACGAAGTCCCCCGGACAGGCCTTTTCTTTGACGAGCCCTGCCATTCTGTCAGTCATATCAGGCCTCCTTCATGAGCACTTTCCTGAAAGTCCTGCTTACTGCCTTTTGTGAAACTCCGTACATGTCCTGAAGAGTTCCCAATGTACCTGCCTCAAGATACAGATCAGGCAGGGCTATCTTATGGATCTCTCTGTCGATGCGTTCCTCTGCAAGCACATTTGATACTATGCTTCCAAGCCCTCCGTACACGGTGTGATTCTCTGCGGTGAAGACCGGGCAGCTGCGCTTTGCCGTCTCCCCGATGACTGTATCCCTGTCAAAAGGTTTTATCGTCGGAGAATGCAGCACCGCTATGTGAAGACCTTCTTTTTCGAGTTCTTCAGCGGCATCAAGGCATCTCATCGTCATCTCGCCGCATGAGATCACCAGGGCATCACCGCCTTCACGGAGGAGCTTTGCTTTTCCGATCTCAAAGCTGTATCCGTATTTATCTAGCACCACAGGCACTCTGTTGCCTCTCAGAAGTCTCATGTATACAGGTCTGTCATACTCAGCGATAGCTTTGGTGACCTGCATCGTCTCGACCGCATCGCACGGATCGATGATGGTAAGATCAGGCATCGCTCCGAGGATGGCAAGGTCGTCAGTAGCCTGATGGCTGGGTCCGTATCCGGACTGGAGGCCCGGAAGGCCTCCTATTATCTTGACGTTGAGCAGATGCTCGCAAATCGCCTGCGAAATGAAATCGTAGCACCTCCTGGCAACGAAAGTTGCGTATGTGGTCGCATACGGGATGAAGCCCTCCTTTGCCAGACCGGCCGCGGCGCACATCATAAGCTGCTCGGACATTCCTACGTTATAGAATTTGTCAGGGAATCTGTCCCTGAAGATATGTATGTCGGTATATTTGGCCAGATCCGCGCTGAGTCCGACTATTCTTTCGTCCTTTTCAGCAAGCTCTATGAGGGCGTTGCCGAATGGCTCGGCCATGACAGGATGACCGGTAATGACATTGGAGTCACTTATTACACTCTGTACACCTTTGCTCATCGTTATTTGCCCCTTTCAAGTTCACTGAACGCACGCTCCCAGCCCTCATCATCGAGGCTGATGAAATGCGCCTTCGGATTGCCCTTCAGAAATTCCAGGCCCTGTCCCGGGACAGTATCGCAGATGATCATGTGAGGTTTGTTCTCCGTTGACGACTTCACATTGTCGAAGGCCTGCATTATCTCTCCCATGTCGTTGCCGTTGATCCTCTGGACATCGAAGCCAAAGGCTCTGAACTTCTCATCGAGAGGTTCGGTATCCACTACAGTCTTCGTCAGGCCGTCCGCCTGGATGCCGTTGACATCGACGATACCCACTATGTTGTCCAGGTGATAGTGGCCGGCTGATGTTGCTGCTTCCCATGTAGGCCCTTCTGCCATCTCTCCGTCACCCATCATGATGTATATCCTGGCGTCTGATCCTTTTCTTTTGAGCCCGAGCGCCATTCCGACCGCGGTAGGAAGACCGAGGCCTATAGATCCGCCCGAGATCTCTATACCGGGAGTGTATCTCGGCATGCTTGACATAGGAAGATGGCTGCCGTCGAGGCCGTATGTATCAAGCCATTCTTCAGGTATCATTCCCGCCTCTGCCATAGCTGCATATACTGCTATCGCATTATGTCCTGCCGACAGCAGAAACCTGTCCCTGCCCTCCCATTCCGGTTCACCGGGACGGTAATTCATGGCATAAAAGAACAGCCCTGTCAGAAAATCCGCCGCTCCTATCCCCTGTGCGATGAATCCTCTCCTGTCGATATGGCCCATGCGAAGCACATTCCGCCGGACCCTGACAGCCGTGTCCAGTAATTCGTTCCTGTTCATCGTATCCTCTTTTCTTTTATTTCAGTCCCTCCGGCAGGCAGCCTTTCCTGGCTCCCCGGCTGAGGGTGGTCGCCGCATTCATAAACATTATCATCTGCTCTTTTGAAGTACCTACAGGCGTCGTGCAGCCCGGACATATCGTGTATCCCTTAGGAGTGTCTCCCGCATCTTCGATGCACTTCCTGATACAACCCTGTATCTGTTCCCAGGTGCCGTTTCGCAGTATGTCCACAGGAGGAACATTCCCGGTAATGCCTATGCGGTCGCCGTATTCTTCCTTCAGTTCGCGCAGGCTCTCACAGTTATCGACCCAGAAATTCGAAACTCCCGCCCCGATGATCTCGGGCCATCTGTCCCTCGTGTGTCCGCACATATGGATCGAAGTAGCTCCCTGATACTCGTTCATCCGTTCCACCGCCTGCTCAAGATAGGGCTGGAAAAACTCCCTGAACTGTCTCTTGCTTATGAGATCCTTTGCGCCCATCGGCTCGGACAGCATGAACTTTATCCCCAGTCTCCTGTTGAGATCTCTGCACAGCTCGACGATACAGTCGGTGCTGAACTGCAGGAGCCTGTGGACGCCTTCCTTATTCTTTACCGTTGAGATCAGGAATTTCTCTGTGCCGATAAGGCTCGCGGCTGTAGTGAAAGGTCCGGCGAGCCCGCTGCCGAAGTTCCTGACTGCGCCGTACTTATCCATCAGGCGCTCGAAAGCCTCTACTATGATCGGCAGCCTGCCGTCCTTATCGATATCGAGCAGGGAGAGTTCTTCGACCTGATCGAATAATTCGAGTCTAGGCCTGACGATATATGAGACGCTGTCGTCAGGATAATTCAGTTCTGTTCCGAGGGCCTCGATCACTGTCCTGAGACCGAGGCCTATGCCCATGTTATCCGCGTGAAAATCTTCGGCTATCCCGCTCTCCACAGCCACCATGGCGTCTGCAGAGAAGTAATAATCTCTGATCGTATAACCATAAAGCGGGGGAGCTGTCTCCCCCGCGCTCAGAGATGTAGGAATGCGATCGACTTCCTCACCGCGCGCATAAGCAGCGGCTCGTTCTTTAGGCGTCATTTCAGGTATGATCAGTTTCATTCCTTCATATTCTCCTTATTATGTCAGGCCTTAGCCTGCCAAATCACTTCCAGGTTGGCAGAAGTGCTCCGCCGGAAACCTCCTGCAGTGCCTTTGCAAGCTCGTCGCACTGTACAGTCTCAGCGATATCCTTTGCCCATGCTGCATCGGCATCAGCCTTGTTTACTACGAAACCTACAGCATATTCTTCCTCGTCGTTCGACTTTATTATGTACTTGGAAGGGTCATTTCCTGCATTTACCATGTGCTGAGCGGCGAGGCAGATCGCATCGAGATCATCGATGGACTGAGGCAGCATCTGCATCTCAGCTTCCTGGAATGTGAAGTTGTGCGGATTGTCCTTGATGTCGTGTACTGTAGCTACTTCTACAGACTCATCAAGAGTGATTAGGCCGTTGTCTGCGAGCATCTTGAGTCCTCTGTCCTGATTTGTTGCATCATTGCAGACTCCGATGACCGCTCCGTCAGGGATATCCTCGAGCTTCTCATGCTTTGTTGAATACATAGCAAACAGAGGCGCATATGTCTTAGGCTGTACCATAACGAAATCCGTACCGTTCTCTGCATTGTAAGCTGTCAGATAAGGTTCATGCTGGAACCAGTTGACGTCGATGCTTCCCTCTCCGAGAGCAACGTTCGGCTGGATGCTGTCGTCGAACGATACCATCTCTACGTTGTAGCCTTTTGCCTTAAGAACAGGCTCGACGGCGTTGTAATAGTCGATCAGGTCGGAACGAACGCCGATCTTGACATCGGTCTTCTCTGCCGTTGTTGTTTCTTCTGTGCCCTCAGTTTTCCCGGATCCTCCGCAGGCTGCAAAGCAAACAGCCAGAACCGCGATGAGGGCTAATGCAAGGTACTTCTTAAGCTTCATTTTTTTCCTCCTTGGTTATTGTGGATAGATATATGTTAAACGCCGTAAGACGGTTTAACCTCCTGTTTATTTGAGTTTCTTATAGATCCAGTCTCCGAAGTACTGTATCAGCGCTACAAGAATGATCAGTATCACTACTATCGAATACATGATCTTCTGATTGAAGCTCTGATAACCGTACTGGAGGGCTACTGCACCGAGCCCGCCGGCTCCGATGGCGCCGGCCATCGCCGTACATCCCAGAAGATTGATTATCGCCAGGCACAGTCCGGATATGATAGAAGGAACCGACTCCTTGAGCATCACCCTGAAGACGATCTGCCATTTTGATGCTCCGAAGGACTGGGCCGCCTCTATGAGAGCCGGGTCGACTTCCTTGAAGCTGTTCTGGAATATCCTTGCCATGAACGGCGTGCAGGCCACGGTCAAAGGAACGAGAGCCGCTGTTTCGCCGATCGATGTACCTGCTATGAGCCTTGTGAACGGTATTATGGATATCATCAGGATGATGAACGGGAACGATCTGATCATGTTAACGATGAAATCCAGTATCCTGTTCACTACCAGATTCTCATACAGCCCGCCTTTTTCAGTTACTACGAGGATGACGCCGACAATGAATCCGAGCACAGTCGACATGATCCCCGAAATCGCAAGCATCTTGAGTGTCGCGAAGAAGGCCGGGACGATGAGCATTTTGAATATCTGGGCAAAAGTGTAATTCTTAAGGGTCATTCTTCTTCCTGCCTTTCTTCATCATCACTGTCATCGGCAGCCGCTATCTCTTTCCACCTGATCCCGTGATCATCAAGGTAGCCGGTAACAGCCGCAAGGTCTTTGTCCTTCACATTGATCGTGAAGATGCCCATGTGGTCGTTTTCATACTCCTGTATCGTGCCGTTGATGATAGGGAACACGATCTTCAGTTCCTCATACATCCTTCCGAACAGTTCTCCGTCGGACAGATCGTTGAGAAGATGAGTGATCTGGATGTTGTGACCCTCAGCCGGCAGTTTCACGTCCTCCTCGCCGAGGAGCTTGAGCAGCGACTCAGGCTGGTTGAAGAATATGTCTCTGACTGAACCCTCGGCTGTGATCCTTCCGTTCTCAAGTATGCAGGCTTTGCTGCAGGCCTTGCGAACGACCTCCATCTGGTGGGTAACTATGATGACCGTGATCCCCAGCTTTTGGTTGATCTCCATCAGGAGCTCGAGTATGGAATTCGTCGTTTTAGGGTCGAGAGCCGATGTCGCCTCGTCGCAGAGGATGAACTTCGGATCCATCGTCAGGGCACGGGCTATGGCGACACGCTGCTTCTGGCCGCCGCTCAGATTGCGCGGCCTTACATTCATCTTGTCGCTGAGTCCGACCAGTTCGAGAAGGCTCTTTACCTTCCTGTCGATCTCGTCCTTCGGATACTTCCAGCATGTCATAGGAAGTGCGACGTTCCTGTAGACCGTCTCCCTCTCAAGCAGTGAGAACTGCTGGAATATCATGCCTACATGACGGCGGAATTCGCGTAGTTCGTTGTACGAGTAGTCCCTTATCTCATGGCCGTCGACCTTGAGACTGCCCTCCTGATATGAAGTGAGGCCGTTGATGCATCTGAGAAGTGTCGATTTGCCGGCACCGCTCCTGCCTACGAGGGCATAGATCTCCCCGTCCTGTATGGTAAGGTTGATGTCTTCCAGAACAGGAGACCCTGTATCTTCCCATACTTTTTTAAGGTTTTTGATTTCGATCATAGATCCATTCCCTCTTTTCTTACCTTTATCTTTTCTGTCTTCTCAACATATACGATCTTGCCGTCCTGTATGTGAACAGTAACGCTTCCGTAGCGGATGTCCTTTACGATGTCCAGCAGGATATCCTTGTTATCGCATAATTCTTTCTTCTCCACCTTAGACCCCCTATTTTTTTGAGATTAAAAAGGAGCCAATGAAGGAATACTGTTTCCCACACTGCCTCCAGGTTCTCTGGTCAGCTATTAATTATTTGCATCAGTAATAATAGGATTAGTTACACTTAATTCTAAAATAGTTATCACAAATCGTCAAATCAGGATGGGCGATAAATCGGCAGATGTATATTGAAAATGCAAATACTGACGTCATCTCCCCTGCGCGTTTTCTATCATTCAGCCGGAAACGCGAAGTCGATCTCTTCTATGGCTTTGCGGCCTTCCCTGACTATTATATCCCCATCCCATTCGCCCGTGAGTAACTTGCACATCGGCTCGTTGCCTCCCGGCACGACATTGCGCTCAAGCCCGAAGCGCTCTGCGCATTCGGCTGCGTATTCCATCACCGGCTCCATCTCGTAGCAGCCGGTGTCTATGACCGTCACACTGCTGTACGATGCCAGCATGATCTTCATGAGCTTGTCCGCCTTGCGTTTTCCGTACTTCGACAGATAGCTCTCCTTGCGTTTTCCGTACTTCGACAGATAGCTCTCGAACATGTCGAGCAGGGCCCCCTCGTCTTTTGTCCAGCCTCCTGTCAGGTACATGTGGCCGGCGCTCAGGTAATTGCGTCTGTCTCTTTTGCCTGTACAGAGCATCATGTTGACACAGTCGTCGAAGCGAGGCATCGCGAGCACCGCTCTTTCCGTATGCCAGCCTACAGCCCCGTTGCCGCAAAGGCCGTATGCGAGCATGATGAGATCGGCTCCTTCGCTCTCCGCTCTGCTGATCTCGGCCTGGATGACCTCGCGCAGCCTGTCGGGATCGTTGTGATGCCCCCTCTCCTGCCACCATATCTCTATATCCTGTATATCCTGACTATCGAGGACTGCGTTTATCTCGTCCTCGATCATCGAGCATGCTATGAGTAT
>CACYHM010000028.1 GCA_902774195.1 uncultured Eubacteriales bacterium | reverse complement strand
TCTGCAGCAGATACATCGGATCTGGGGAAATATCTGTTCGCTGTCTGCACCACGCGTGCCAGTCTGACGGTATACCCGTCAACACAGCCGATCCAGGATGATAAGTATGACGTCGATTTCGACTACAACTACCTGACGCAGGTAAAGGTGAACGAGCCGCTGATAATCAGGACCAAGTCCCGTCTGCTTGAAGACGGAAGTTACTACTATTCCGCGATCACTATGTGCGGCGAAGGATGGATCCCGGCGGACTGTGTGGCGATATGTGAAGATAAGAATGAATGGCTGGATGCGTGGAACCATCCGGCGGATCAGATGCTGGTGGTGCTGGACGACAAGATCTGGACAGAAGAGTCTAACACTCAGCCTGAGACATCTAAACGCAAGCTTTCCATGGGAACGCGTCTGCAGCTGGCAACTGATGAAGAGTCAAAGGGTCAGATAGGCGGAAGGACGGCGCACAACAACTATGTCGTTTGGATGCCTGTAAGAAAGGATGACGGTAAATATGAAAAGAAGCTGGCGCTGATAAGCGAGAACCGCGAGGTGAGCGAAGGCGCTCCTGATCTGACAGTAGAGAACGTGATGAAGGTCGCGCTGAACGAGCTCGGCGACGTCTACGGATGGGGAAGCATGCTCGGGTCTGATGACTGCTCCGGCTACATACGCGATGTTTACAGCTGCTTCGGCCTCGACATGCCGAGAAGCTCAAACCGCAATAACGGGGCGATGAAGGAATACAGCCTGAGGGGCATGAGCGATGCTGAGAAGGCTTCATTCATAAAGAAGCTTCCTCCGGGAACTCTCCTCGCGCTCGACGGACACGAGATGATGTATCTCGGTTATGAAGGAGACAGGATATATGTGATAAGCTCTGCTTACAGCGTGCGTTTGCCGGGAGAAAGCGAGAATACCAAAGTGCTCGGCACGGCCATCAATACGCTGGATATATGCAGAGGGGACAATAAGACGTGGCTCTCTCACCTGTATATGGCGATAGTGCCGTTCTACAGCGCTGACCACGAAGATTACAGAGTCTCGATAAAAAAGGCAAGCATCGAGGGTGTAACGGACCGCGTTTACAATGGAAAGCCGCAGACACAGACTCCGAAGGTCATCCTGAACGGATCTCCGCTGATCATGGGTACCGACTACGAGATCAGCTACAAAAACAATGTCAATGCCGGTACAGCGCTGATGACGGTCACCGGTATCGGCAGCTACAAGGGGTCGCTGGATACTACGTTCAGGATCACCGCTGCCGGGGGCGGTGATGATGACAACGGAGGAGGATCGTCTCTCGGAACGAGAAAGGTGAATACCGGAGATGACAGCGCGCTCGGGGCGTGGATAGCTCTGATGCTGGCAGCGCTGGCCGGCGGCACGGGCATGACATTCATCAGAAAGAAGAGAAGGTATTCATAATGTCTCATAATGGCGTGCAGGTTTGTATAACCTATGGTAAGGAAAGCTTTTGACCGGGTTCAGATGACACGACATTGACCGGAGAAGGAGGAGAATAATGGGCGATATGAAAGCGTACAATGAACTGAACCTCGCGGATCTTGAAGGTGTTTCAGGCGGTGTGCTGCTTAAAGACATGACATCGAAAGAAAGAAAGAAATACCGCACTCTCTATAATAAATACGAGAATGCAAGGGGAACAGAAGACGAGGAAACTGCATACAAAGAATATCTGGAATTCACAGATGAGATGGTGACGAAGTACAAATAAGACGGAACCACGCAAAAAGGCACATCAGCATGATTTCATCATGTGGGTGTGCCATAACTTCGTTGCCGATAAAACTGCCGGTTGATTATGACGCCGGCCCGGAGATGATCAGTCAAACCTGGTCATGAACGGACCTTTTACGATAGCCTGAACATGATAACAGCTCTGGCAGTATCCGACGTAATAATACCGTCTGTCACCGCTGACGGCATCGGCCCTTATGACGCCGAGAAACTTATGACCGCACTGTTCACATTCCTGTACGACATTTTCCCTTATGACCGCGAATCTGTACCCGCCGGCATTCCCGGAAGCTGTGTTGAGGATCCTTTCGGCATCACCGCCGAGACGCCCGATCAATTCGTTGCTGTCTGTCATGTTTGTTTTCTCCTTGCTTTCTGTTGGTTTCAAACCAATTATAGCGTCTCGCTGTGAAAAGCACAAATATATTGAGGTCACAAAGCTGTGCTATATGTGATAAACTTAAGGCAACATATCAAAGACCGGACGAACCGGCCGGGAGATAAGAAGAATGAACTACACAGAAACAGTTAATCTTATTTTTTCAGGCATATCTCTTGTGATATGCCTTCTTTTCGCACACTACATCGTTCTGGCGGCAGCCGGCGTATTTGCCTGCAGGAAATATCCGCACGCAGACCGTAAAAACAGGTACGGTCTGATCATACCGGCGAAGAACGAAGAGGCGGTGATCGATGCCCTGATACAGAGCGTGCGCAGAGCCGATTATCCGCAGGAGCTTCTGGACATCTTTGTAGTTGCCCATAACTGCAGCGACAGGACGGCGGAGATCGCCCGCATGACGGATGCACATGTTTACGAGTACAATAATCCGGACGAGAATACCATGGGCTGCGCGATACGCTACCTGTTCGGAAAGATAGAAGAGGATTTCGGAACGGCGAGCTACGACGGATTCTTTATCTTCAACGCCGACAATACATTTGAAAAAGACTATTTCGACAGGATGAACGATGCCTTCGAGTATTACGGACGGAAGTACGTCATCAGCTCATTCCGCCAGGCGTCCAACTTCAACGAGAACATGATGACAGTCATGTACGGGGCGTATTTTGCCACCAGCTGCTATCTGGGAGCGCGCGGAAGGACTGTGTTCAATACATCGAACCGCATCTTCGGCTGCGGCTATCTCTTCAACAGCGATCTTGTGAAGGACGGATGGGATTATTATTCACTTACTGAAGATCTTGAGTTCACGGCCAGGGAGTTCATGAAAGGGACCGAGATCAGATACTGCGATGAAGCGGTATTCTATGATGAGCAGCCTACGACATTCAGGATCATGTGGAGACAGCGCCTTCGCTGGGCGAGAGGAGTGATAATCGTTTCGAGGGCTCATCTGGCAAGCTGTATAAGAGCCATCTTCGAACCGGGAAGAAAGAACAGATTTGCGGTATTTGACATGGCGACATTCATCTCGCGCGTCATCACCGTTCTCATATTCCTGTTCCTGCTGCGCTCGCTGCTCCTGCTCTTCGCACCGCTTTTCGGCGAGAGCGCGAGCCGGGCATTCCTGTACTGGGACAGCACGAGGCCTTGGTGGTACAACCTGTTCTGCTCAAGTGAGACAGGGGCGCTCTTCTCTGTCGTCGCAGGCTTCATCAACGCTTATGCGGTCGCGATGGTGACATATCTGCTGACCATGTTCCTCGGAAGAAAAAGGTTCCGCTCGGTATCGGCGGGAAAGGCCGTTGCGGGTCTGTTTCTCTTTCCGTTCTTCCTGCTGAGCCAGTTCGTGCTTGATATACAGGCCCTCTTTTCAAAGAATCTTGCCTGGAAGCAGATACCTCACACCGGCAGGCAGGACTCCCGCTGACGTGAAACGGAGTACTGATATGGATGACAGGACAGAAAAACTGGAAAAGCTTGAGGTCTATTTTGACCGGCGGTACAAAGAAAAGAAGGTGCTGAATCTCCTTATCGGCGCGATGATAATAGTCATGTGCGTATTCGCTCTTATATACATGGCGAACATCGACAGAGAGGGGCTGCTGATGCTCCGGTGGATGACTGTGGACGGCACACTGTTCACTCTCATACTCACGCTGTTCTTTTTCATCGTCAATATCATCGAACTCAGCAGGAATACTGAACTGACGAGGAGGGCGGTATACTTTACCAGATTGTCCTCGGCAGTGGCTGAATCAGTGATCATTATCGTTGTGCTCATCAGCCAGCTCCCGATATTCCCGATGCACATGCACATCGCGCGGCCGGATATGTTTTTCATGCACATCGCGATCCCTGTTCTAGTCATCGCATCATTCACCATGAACGATTCACCTCTCGGCAGACTCAGCAGAGTTGAGACCTTTTACGGCACATCGTACGTGACATTCTATGCCGTGATCATACTTTCCCTTATAGGGTCCGGCGTTATCAAAAGGGAATATATCCCGTACGGGTTCCTCGACATCAAAGCGATGAGCGTACCTGTCATCATAGCTACGGTCGCGTCGTTCTACGTGATGGCTTACGCTCTCTCTGCAGGGCTGTCCGAAATGAACAGAAAACTGTACTGGAGATGGTTCAGACCCGGGGACTGATGGCTAACGATGCGGCAGACAACAAAAGAATAAGCAGTCTGGACGGGCTGAAGGCGATAATGATGCTTATGATATTCTGCTGGCATACGCCGCCTAACCCGGCCAGTCCGATAGGCGAGCCGGCTGCTGACCTCGGGGCAAGGGCTTGCGAAGTCCTGTTTGTTGCCTCGGGCTTTCTTGTCGGATGCAGACATTATGACAGACTCATACCTGCGGGTTTGAGGCAGTCATGGGATTATGTTTCCGGCAAGATCGCAAAGGTCTGGCCGGTTCATTTTATTGCCTTTCTGGTAATTGCTGTATATCTGGCAGGATCTGATCCTCATGATTTCTTCAGATTATCGACGGCATGGAAGGCGGTCGTCAATCTCAGCCTGATGCAGGCGTGGAGCGCCGATCCTTTCTCGTTCAACAGCGTGGCATGGTTCATCAGCGCTTTGATGTTCTGCTGGTTCATGTCGCCGCTTCTGATGTCTGTGCTCAAAAGGCCGCATTCTGTAACAGCGGCAGCATTCGCGGGATGCGCTGCACTGAGGATCGCTCTTGAACTGGCAAGTGAGAATGGCGCATTCGTCTTCTCTGTAGACTTTCACGTATCTCCGGTCATCCGGTGTATGGAGTTCTTCATGGGAATGCTGATGGCGCCCGCATATATCTTTCTGAAAAGAGCTTTGGAGAGCAAGGCCGGCGGCGGCAGCGCCTCCCGGTCTGCAAGGATAATGGCGGTGATGACTGCCGCGGAGCTGCTCGTCTCATCAGGATATATTTTTCTGATGTATAGAATGGAGGGCAGGTGGATACGCGGGTATTTCGTCATGGCTGCCTGTGTGCTGGTGTTCACATTTGCCTTGAACGCGGGCGCGCTCAGCGGGTTTCTGTCCTTAAGGATATTCGCGCTGTTTGCGGTGATACAGATGGAATTCTACCTGTTCCATCAGGTGATAATACGCGTTCTCGGCCCCGCGCTGACAGTAGTGAGCCATTCGGTTTTCATCCAGTCCGTGATCCTGTTCTTCATAACGGTGGCGGTATCGGCTCTGTATGACTGTCTGCTGAAAGATAAGTGCACTGCGGCTTCAGAAAAGATCCTGAAGCGTGTATGACAGCTGTTTGCAGTCCGCTTTACTGGAAAAAAGCGCGGAGGAGGGATACAATTAGTCTTTGAGGATATGAAGATCAATAAACCGTCGATGCATTCAATACAGACAAAGTTCACGTCACTGACAGCGATCGCGATCATTGGCGCTCTTAGTATTGCCACTCTTATAGGTGTCATATCGATCGGTAAGCTGGGAAGGAGCGATGCGGAGCAGATACTCCATCTGATGTGTTCTACAGGTGCAATGAATCTTGAGTCCTACTTTGACAGCGTGGAACATTCTACTGAAACGGTGGCGTCGCTGGTCCAGGACAGTCTGGAAGAAGCGCCGCCTGAAGAGCTGGGAGATCAGGTCGAGCGTGCGCGCAATCTGTTTGGCAAGGTCGCATATAACACGAACGGTGTGCTCACCTACTATTTCAGGATAGATCCGGAGGTCTCGAAGGATGTAAAGGGGTTCTGGTATGTGAATGAAGACGGAGAAGGATTCAGGGAACATGAGGTAACGGATATCAGCCAGTACGATACAGACGATACATCCTCTCTTGTGTGGTTTACCGTTCCTAAAGCAACAGGGGAGGGGGTCTGGCTTCCTCCGTACAATACTGAGAATCTGGATGTCCGCGTCATTTCATACAATGTGCCTGTTTACCGGTATGACCGGTTCATTGGCGTTATCGGCATCGAAATAGACTACGGTACACTTGCGGAGGAAGTTAAGAATATAAAACTCTTTGATCACGGATATGCATTCATCCTGGATGAGGATTCGAATGTCATATATCACCCGCTGCTGGACTCCAGACTTCAGTATGGAGAGAAGATCGCCCTGAATGATCCTGACCGGGTGCTGGGCGAAAACCATATACAGTATAACTATGATGGAGTAGAGAAAGAAGCTGTATGGATTCCGCTCAGCAACGGCATGCGCCTTTATGTAACGGTGCCGGTAAGTGAGATCAACAGAGGATGGACCAGCCTCGTAAAGAATATCCTTATCGCATCGCTTATCATATTGCTGATAGTTGTTTTCCTGATGATGCGATTTGCAGGCCGTCTTACGAAACCGCTCACAGAGCTCACGAAGGCGGCAAAGCAGGTCGATGAAGGCAATTATGATTATACGCTCGACTACGAGGCGGATGATGAAGTGGGAGCACTTACCAGTACGTTCCGCTTTATGAGAGACAGGCTGAAGATGAGCTTCAGTGACCTGAACAGCAAGGCATATAAAGATGCTTTGACCGGTGTCAGGAATAAAGCCGCGTATGACAGCTTCACTGAAGAACTCGATATGTCCGCCCGTGCTGCGGGAAGCGGTCCCGCTCCGGAATATGCGATCGTTCTCATGGACTGCGACGGCCTCAAGACGATCAACGATCTTTACGGACATGATAAAGGCGACATCTTCCTCTGTACAGCCTGCCGTCTTATCTGCCAGGTGTTTGCTCACAGCCCTGTTTTCCGCATCGGAGGCGATGAGTTTGCTGTACTTCTGCAGGGCGAAGATTACAGGGGACGTGATGAGCTTCTGTCAGGATTTGAGAAAAAATGCCGTGAGATCAATGACAAGGCGGCTGACCCATGGGACAGGGTCTGCATTTCCAAAGGTATGGCTGTCTACAGCCCGGATACAGATGCAGATGCGAAGTCGGTACTGCATCGGGCTGATGATCTGATGTATGAAGAGAAAAAGACACATAAGGAGAACGAAGCTGCCGTCTCTGATGAGCACAGGTCTGAAGATATGCTGATGGCTGCCGATATCCCTGTCATCAATGTCCGGAAGCGTATACTGATCGCTGAAGACGTGGAGCTTCAGAGGGAGATGCTGGGAGATCTTCTTCGGGACGACTATGACATCGTATTCGCTTCGGATGGTATAGAAGCGCTGAAAGAATTACGCAGCAATGCAGGCGGAACAGACCTCCTTCTTCTCGACCTCTATATGCCGAACATGAACGGACGGGAAGTTCTGAAAGAGATGCAGGTGGATGAGGAGCTCAGGTCTGTCCCGGTCATCGTTCTGACCGCTGATCAGGAGTCGGAACTTGACTGCCTTAAGATCGGTGCAATGGATTTCATTCCAAAGCCGTATCCGGATATCGAGATCGTCAAGGCGCGTATCAACAAATGCATAGAATTGTCCGAGGGCCGCGATCTTATCAAACATACTGAACGAGATAAACTGACAGGACTTCTGAACAAAGACTATTTCTTCAGGTATGTAGAGCGCCTGGATCAAATATATAAGGGAAGCTCTCTGGATGCAGTCGTATGCGGTGTAAACGACCTTCGATCAGTCAATAAACAGCAGGGAAGGCTGTTTAGCGACAGCTTGTTGCGAAGCATGGGCGCCGGTATCAGAAAACTTGCAAGAAAGACCGGCGGGATCGGCTGCGTTCATGAAGGAGAGATATTCCTGCTGTACTGCCCTCATCAGGATGACTACGGAGAACTGCTGAATGTCTTTATGGCAGATGTCTTTGCGGGAAAAGAGACGGCAGATAAAGTCAGTCTGAGATTTGGCATATATGCAGATGCGCAGCTGGAACCGGATATCGAGGAAAGATTTGTCCGCGCGCAGGCAGCCGCAGACGGAGTAAAAGACGATCCGGATAAAACGTTCGGATTCTATGAATTTGATTAGACGGCATGGCCGGGGAGAAGTTCAAAATGAGCGACGAAAAAAGAAGAGAAGAACTGAAGGCGAAGATCAATGCACAGCTTGACAATCTTTCGACCGAAGACCTCGAGAAGATCGCGGGCGGCATTTTCGACTTTCCGGGGGTGTCGATGCCGCCGTACTGCAGGAAATGCAATGCATACTTTTTCGGCTACAGTGTCGGAAGCAAATGCCCTAATTGCGGGGAAAGACTTGTAAGGGAGTGATAAGATATCCGGTCCGGAACCGTATTCATTCAGAGGGTGGAAGAGGAACCGTGAAACAGGGTCCGAAGGTTTCTGAACGCGAAATAGACGAATTCAGAGAGCAGTTCGGGAAGCGTTATATACTGAAAAAGAGAGTAAATGCGCTTCTGTGCTTTTTTATTTTTCTGTGCGGGACGACAGCGCTGCTGTACTCCAGGTTCGTATTCCACAACCCCCTGTTCGACAGGCTGCGATACATGACTTTCTGGGGAACGATATTCACAACAGCCGTTTCGCTCATATTCGGGATAGTGTGCATCGTGGAAGCTGCCAGAGAAACCGAGGTCACTTACAGACCGGTGTACTTCCTCCGGCTGTCCTCGGCAACTACAGAAGCAGTCATATTCGCGGTAGTGATGGTCGGACTGTCACCTCTTGTACCGGATGTGCCGGATCTGACTTCATATCCGGGGATCATGATGCACCTTGTGATCCCGTTCACGACAGTAATGAGCTTTCTTCTGAATGACCCGCCGATAGGGAAGCCAAAACCGGCAGACCCTTTGAAGGGAGTACTGATCATCGCCGTATATGCTGTTGTGATGACGCTGCTTTTCGGAACAGGAACGCTTTCGAGCGAGCAAGCGCCGTATTCCTTCCTGGACTTTGATAAAACATCCATGCTTTTTAAACTGGTATGTCTTGCAGCCATCTTTGCAGCGGGATACGCCGTAGCATGCTGTCGTGGGTCTGGTTCTACGATAAAAACAGGTCGAAAAAGAAAGGATAGATCATGTTTACCTGGAGACATCTGCTGTGGCTTGCGATATGCGCGTGCCTGGTGTGGGCGGCCGTGCACGCCTTCAATAAGAAGCGGCCCGGACTGGACCGTGTTCTTACGACTGCGCTCATCATCGCGGTGATGTCGGAGATCGTAAAGATGACCGGGGTCATAGAACTGGTACCGTCGCAAAACGGGGAGCTCCTCATGCCTTACCTTCCGATGAACCACCTTCCGCTGCATTTCTGCTCTTTGCAGATCATACTGATCGCCGCGGCAAAGTTCATGAAGAATGACAGGAGGAGAGAGGCGCTGCTGGCCTTGATGGCACCTGCCTGTGTATACGGAGGGATCCTGGCGCTACTCATGCCTTCGATCTTTACGACCACGATACCGGTGGAGGAGGCATTCACAAGCCCGGTATCCTACCAGTTTTTCCTGTTTCATTCAATGATAATCGCCCTCGGACTGATCATCGTGCGTTCAGACAGCATAGACTGGAGCATGAAACATTTCAGAGATACGACTCTGATCATATATCTGTGCGGACTCATATCGATATACCTGAACTCCATGCTTGCAAGCCCTACATATGAGGACGGCAGGCTTGTAAGCGTAGATTTCTGGACGAACTTTTTCTTTACGTATCAGAATCCTCTGGGCATACGGATAACACAGCTGTGGCAATGGTACCTGTACCTGCTGATCCTGGCGCTGCTGACGGCATTTCTGCTGTTCATCTTCTACATGCCGCTCATCAGAAGAAAACAATCGAAACGTTGAAAAGCGGCAGTGAGACAGGAGGGAGACAGGGAACGGTCCCCGGTCTCCTTATCGGTCTCCGCCCGTGGTATAAAATCGTATATAATAACGGAGAATATTTTACGAAATACGGGGGCGTGAAACGATCCCGTCAGGATTCGAGGAGGAAAGAACCGTGAAAGTCAGGATGGAAGATAAAAACCTGAAGGAGCTGTCGCTGGAAGAACTTGAAGGAATCAGCGGCGGCTATAATGATGCGGAATGGGCTGCATGGACCAGAGCGTGGAAAGACTGGTGGATAGATCATTATGGAGGTACACGCTGCGGCAATTGCGGCAACCTTCTGGCCGGTACCATCGAAGGCTATGATAAAGACATGGCTTATGATGTATACATGAACAACGCGTTTATGTGTACATGCGGTCAGGTAATAAGACCTGTCAAAGGCTGGAAGAAATGAAATCCATATATACGGAGTGAGTATCAGAATGGAAAACAAATCAAGAAAGCATGTTTTGTGCGAGAAAGCGCCGCTTGCTGCAATGCTTCTGGCAGCAGTTCTGGCAATGCTGTTATTGTCCATACCGGGACTGCTGGGCCTTCCTAAGGTGACAGAAAGCCTGGCATCAAGCGTTCTCGCGGTACTCTTTATGATAGCCTATACGAAGTGGTTTGCTCCTGAGTTCAAAGGTGTATTCAGGACAAGTCATCTTGCGACAGGACTCGCTTTCGTATGGCTGGCTTTTGCATTCAAGTTCTTCGGGGCGTATTTCGTGGGTCTTGCAGGCAGCGGCTTTTATTTCAATCCTACCGCAGTCGCTCTTGCCATGGCGATCGCCGCAGGCTTTTACGAAGAGACGATATTCAGAGGAGTTACCGTTCCTATCGGAATGAGATATATCAGGAGCGAAAAGAGAGTGGGCATTCTCGTTCTCATATCGGCTCTGGTATTCGGCCTTATGCACATCGGAAACATTATAAACGGTGCGAGCATCCAGATGGGAATTGTTCAGGGCGTCGCTACGACCTTTGCAGGAATATTTTTTATAGCTGTATATCTCAGGACCGGAAACATACTGATCCCGATCTTCATGCACGGCATATTTGACTACATGTGCTTTGTAACGGACCCTACACTGGAAAACGGGATCATGGCCAATGATGTAGCTGTGAGCGCACTGATACCTGCAGTATTAGTTGACGTAATAGCAGGTATCTGGGGCCTTTATCTGCTGCGCCCTGCAAAGAGAGCAGAGATACACGCGATATGGGATGATAAGTGGAGCGTGAACCGCTGAGAGTGCCATGCATCCTCATAACACTCATAACATAAGTACACAGATATGAGAAAATAACAATTAAAGCGAAAAGCCTTGGAACTCAGTGATTCCAAGGCTTTTGTGGTAGATGATCAGCCGCTCAA
>CACYHM010000027.1 GCA_902774195.1 uncultured Eubacteriales bacterium | reverse complement strand
CCCTACCATGACCGGAGCATCGAGGTACTGATCCTGATAGATGATGTTGACCCCCTTTTTCGCGAACTCCTCTTTCATGTCACGCGACCTGTAAAGAGGCTTGGTCTGGTCGAGGTCGAAGAGATCTACAGGTCTCCCTGTCTTCTCTGCAAGCTTAACGGCAATATTGAGCACCAGCTCGCTCTTGCCGCTGCCCGCCTCTCCGATGAAGACGAAGTTCTTCTTTTCGTCCATCAGCTGTTCAAAGGTCTTGTCCGCTTCGTAAAAAAGTCCCATTTATAAAAAATGCCGTCCCCTGATGATTCGGAGCCGGTTCTTCGATATTATCCGTGGATACAGTTGTCCGGATCGTCCGCGGGATGCATCACCGCTTCAGATACCTCTACTTTTATATCGTATTTTGCGCTTTTTTTCAAGTGAATGTTTTGTGAAACGGAACGTATAGAAAAGGAATAGTTCCTTTTGACACGTTCTCTGCTATTATAGATGTATGAACATCTTAAGTATTACAGCACAGAAGCCGCACTCCACGGGGAGCGGCACATATCTCACCGAACTGGTGAAGTCATTTTACAGAGCGGGCCACGACCAGGCTGTCGTCTGCGGCATATACCCCGATGACGAAGTCTCGTTCCCGGAGGGAGTAAGCTGTTATCCGGTATACTTTGTCGGAAAAAACGAGGCAGGAGGCATACACTTCCCGATAGCCGGGATGTCCGATATCATGCCGTACGAATCAACGAGATACCGCGACCTCACGCCGGAGATGATCGATGAATTCGAGCACGCATTCATCGATGCGGTGGACAGGGCCGTCGACAATCTCGACCCGGACCTGATCGTGTGCCATCATCTCTTTCTTCTCACGGCTCTTGTCAGAAAGCACTTCCCGGACCGCAGGATCTGCGGCATCTCGCACGGCACGGACCTGCGCCAGATGGTGAACTGCCCTGCTCTTGCAGAGATGATAAGACCTGAGATCGCGAGACTGGACATGGCATTCGCGCTCCACGATGACATGGCCGGCCGCATAAGGGAGCTTTTCGGCATGGATCCGGCCCATGTGAATGTGCTCGGCAGCGGATACAACGACAGGCTCTTCAACGCGGAGGGAAGAGAGCCATACAAAAAAGGCGATCCTGTGCGTCTATGCTACGCGGGCAAGATAAGCCGCCCGAAGGGAGTTCCCGAGATGCTCGACGCTCTTGAACTTCTGAACGCCGATCCGGACGTGCCGGGGTTCAGGCTCGCCATGGCCGGGGGATGCCAGGATGAGACCCTTGCGCACCGCCTCGGGGACCTTCCGTCATACATAGACTGCCTCGGCCAGATACCGCAGGACATGCTCGCAGAACTCATGAAGAACAGCGATGTATTCGTTCTTCCATCGTATTTCGAGGGACTGCCGCTCGTGCTGATCGAGGCCATGGCATCGGGAGCCCTTCCGGTCAGCACGGATCTTCCGGGAGTCAGGGAATGGATAGACTCGAACGTGGGCGGTCCGAACGTCAGATACGTGCCTATGCCTCCTATGAAAAGCATAGACGAACCTGAGGATGAAGCCCGTGCCGGATTCGCGGCGGAACTCGCCCGCGTCCTGAAAAAAGCAGTGCTTGATATCGCTTCAGGCGATGCTCCCGGACCTCTTCCGGACAGCTCCTCGATCACCTGGGATTCTGTTTCATCCCGGCTGACGGATTATTTCCTTTAAGTTTATACATCCTTCACGATTGGAGCATTGCGATATGTTAATATCACGATAAGCGAAGTATCATATATGCTTCGCTTATTATATTCTGCGGGTGCTGAGATGCGGAGAGGAGGTCATCATGGATATTGAAAAAGCAGCTGAACGGCTGACCAAAGCGGTAAAGGGCTTCCACGGCAGATTCAAGATCATGTACGGTCAGATCTGTATCCGCATCGACAAAAAGACCTATCTCAGCACAGGAGGCAGCAAGATCCTCGCCGGGATCCTTCCGGAAGAGTATGTTGTATGCGACATGCGCGAGGGATGGCCGGGAGAGATCTTCAGGAACAGGCCTGATGTCAACGCGGTCATCTTCGGCATCTCTGCAGACACCGTCAGTGTTTCGCAGGACAGCGATATCATTCCTGTAACACTCGAGGATCTCGCAAGGCTCACGGGTTCGGGTCTCAGGGTAGCGTCTGACGCCTCCCCTGCTTCGATACTCGCTGCTCTGAAGAATTCAGACGTCTGCCTCATCAGGGGCGCCGGCGCCATTGCTGCGTGCAGCAATGCCAGAAAAGCCGTCGCAGCCATCCAGATAGCCGAAAAGGCATGCGAAGCTGAAGTGCACGGGAAAATGCTGGGCGGAACCGTCCCTATCCCTTCCGAGGCTGCGGAAAGATACCGCACCAACTTCTTTTCGGACTACACAAAAAGAAACGAGGAAGCCCATGTGGATTTCATAGGTTTCGACGAGGATGAATTCACCGCGCGGGCCAAACTCGTGGATTTCGGAACGGCTCTTGTGAATCACGATCTCTCATATGGTTCGTGGGGGAATCTGTCGGTCAGGCTGAATGACGAAGAGATGCTGATCACCCCTTCTTCAATGGATTATTTCGACATCAAGGTCGAGGATATAGTAAAAGTGAATATCAACACGCTGGAATACGGAAGCCAGCGCATGCCGAGCAGCGAGGTAAGGATGCACGCCATGGCGTACAGAGAGCTTCCGGACTGCGGAGCCATGATGCAGACGCGTTCAAACGCCATAAGCGTATTCGCCGCGTGCGAAGCGGGATTCAGGCTCGGCGAGGGAGAGCTCCAGGATCTGATCGGAGATGTCATGGTGACGCGCTATGCCCCGCCGGGAACGGCAGAGCTTGCCGAAGCCGTGGTATCCACTCTGAAGAAGACTCACGCCTGCATCATCCCTCATCACGGAGGAGTATTCTTCGGCCCGTCGCCTGAGGTGGTGTTCGCCATAGCCGAAGCAGTCGAGTTCAAAGCCAGGAACCTGCTGAACTTCGACACATCTCCTCAAACCGAGGATGAAGAAAACGAACAGAAATGATCACAGCCGGAGGAACGATCCTCCGGCTGTTGTGTTTTATCTGCATGATCCCTTCGTGTCTGTCATACGGCAGCCTGGTCTGCTCCCCCGGCAGCTTTCTTTGCCGAAACGAATTCTCCGTAAGTGAATACGGCAAGTCCTGCCCATATGATGAGAAGCGCGACCGCCTGCACCCTGTCGAAAGGCTCTTTGAACACAAATATCCCCAGAAGCAGCGACATCGTTGGACTGATGTACTGGCACAGCCCGATGACCAGCAGAGATACCTTCTTCGCGGATACACTGAAAAGCCCTACCGGGATCAGCGTGATCAGTCCGCTCAGGAACATCAGCGCATACTTGCCCGGAACTCCCATGCTCAGGGCTCCGATGCCCCGTGTCTCGATATATATGATAGCGAAGAAGCATATGACTGCGTATACCATCGTCTCGTACACCATGGTAAGAAGGACCGGCATGTCGGATGTCTTCTTTATCGCCGAATACGCCGCCCATGTGCACGCAAGCCCCAGGGCCACGCCCGGGACCTGTCTGTAATGCACCAGTATGATGACTATCGCCGCGGCAGCGAACAGCATGGCGGTAAGATTGTATTTCGTGAGCTTCTCCCTGAACACTATGATGCCCACAGCGCATATGACGATAGGCTCAATGTAATAGCCTATGGATGCCTGTATCACCCTGCCGGATGTCATGGCCCATATGTATGTGCTCCAGTTTGCTGTAAGTATGAGGCCGGCGGTAAAGTACTTCCTTCTGACGGCCCTGTCCCTCAGCGGCCCCCACACCTCTTCCCTGCTGAATCTCAGGCGCGCAGCGATATACGAGTACACGAACATGGTGACTATCCTGTACAGGATGATGATCCATGAAGGTATAGGCATCAGCGCCTGCCAGTATATAGGGCATACGCCCCAGAACAGCTGGCATCCTATGACGCAGAGCAGCCCCACTTTATAGTCGCTCATCGGCTCCCTGGTTTTTTTGACAGCTTCTGTCTCCAATCTCTCTCCCACGGCTTTCCGTTACAGTCCGAGCTCTTCTTCGGCGATCTCCGTCGCTATCCTTATGCAGTCGGCGCAGGTCGTGAAGGCCTTGCCGCCGTTTCCTGTCTTTATCTCGCTGCAGATCAGGCGCTTTGCTCTCTCGACGAACTTTTTCTGCATGGCGGCTGCGGACCTCATCGTCTTCGCCTTTGTCTGTCCCGCGTTCTCTGTATTTCCGTCGCTGTGGACAAGACCGGCGAGCATGACCGCTCCGCTCAGTGCGCCGCAGACTCCTTTGGCGGTTCCCATGCCTCCTCCGAAGCCCTCGCCAAGTCTGTAAAGCAGGGATTCATCCATCCCCGCCTCATCAGCGAAAACGCACGCTACCGCCTGGCAGCAGTTATATCCGTTCCTGTGTTTTGCCACAGCCATTTCTGCTCTGTCCATGTCTGTCTCCTCCTTAATTATGTCCGGCCGCTGCCGGACTCTTTTGATTCGCCACATATACTACCACATCGCCGCGGAGATTTCCGATAAAAAATACTGATTGCTGTGCAACACTTACGGCTGTTTGAGATACTATATATATGAGAGCTCTCAGGAACGGAGTGTGATCACTCCTGATAATTGAGGACATGACATGGACGAAAGACTTATCAATGAAGCAATAGCAGGCAGCAGGGAAGCCTTCGCGACGCTGTACGGCTCATACAAAGACAGGCTCTACCGCTACGCGCTTTACCGGCTGGGCAGCCCCGAGGACGCCGAGGACGCCGTCGGTGAATGCGTCCTTGCCGCCTGGAAAAACATCGGAAGCCTCCGAAGCAGCAAGGCGTTCAGTTCCTGGATCTTCAGGATCCTGTCGAACTGCTGCGCGTCGCGCATAAAAGAAGCGATCGGTTCGCGCGAGGGCATCGAAAAGGTCATCAGAGAAGGCGGTTTCATCCCGGGCGGCTCAAACCCTTCCCTCGCTGTCGAACTGAACGAGGCGATGGCAGAACTGAGCGATCAGGAGCGCGAGATCGTACTGCTTTCAGTCATAGCAGGCATGACAAGCAGCGAGATAGCCGGACTGACCGGTCTCCCTGCAGGGACCGTCAGATCGAAGCTGTCGCGCAGTCTTGCAAAGATGCGGGAGTTCTTATCCTGAGGAGAGATCAGAATGGACAACAGAGATTATATAAAGAAAAAATTCGAAAACGACGGGATCAAGGCACCGGAAAGCCTTTCTGAAGACAGCATCCTCAGGATGCTCGAGCAGGCAGACGGAGTCCCTGTCCCGGAAGCGGCTCCGGATACAGCCGGCAAAGAAAAGGATCATGCAAAGGCCTCGCCGAAAAAACGCACCTGGATACGTCCCGAAAACAGAAAGGTCCTCGCCATCGCGGCATCCGCCATGATAGTGATCTTCGGCATCGCCGCTCTGAGCCCTCTCATCGGCAGAGAGCCTGACACAGCAGCCGTGGACGGCGAGCTGTACGAATTCAGAAGCACATCCGAAATAGAGAGGATGATAAAGAGTCTCGACGATCAGCCGGCCATGCATTTATTCCAGAAACGCGAGCAGGCGGTCGAGGAGACCCTGGACTATGAATCCGGCATGGCCGCTGAAGAAGGTGCAGGATCCTCTGCAAACGATTCCGCGGCAGGAACCTCCGGTCAGGATATGCCTGCAGGGTCTCATTCCGAGACATATCTGCAGGTCGATGATGTCGATGAAGCGGACATCGTCAAGACCGACGGCAGGTACATCTACTATGTCAACAAGGCTCAGGAAGTCGTGATACTTGAAGCAAAGGACGGCGAGACCAGAAAGCTCGCGTCCATCGGCAACAACGGAGTAGAGAATTACGTCGAGGATATATTCCTCAAAGGCGACCGCCTCGTGACCGTAGGCAGGATATACCGTGACAATGACGGTTCAGGCAGCACAGGCATCGTCGTATATGACATCAGCGACCGGAGCAGACCTGAAGTGCTCTGCGACTTCTGCCAGAGCGGCATCATCGTATCGAGCCGCATGGTCGGAGACTATATATACCTCGTTACGAACGATGCAGTCAGCAAGGGCGGACGCGTCGTGCCGGTATGCGGTCCGTACGACAGCTGCAGCGAGCTCGGTCTTTCCGATATCCGCTGCGTGCCTGATCCTAAAAATCCTTCATATATCGTGCTGAGTGCGGTCGACACCGCCTCCGGCAGACAGGGAAAGTCGGCCACAAAGGCTGTATTCGGAGCGAGCAGAGACATCTACTGCAACGACCATGCGCTCTACTCCGCATCCGAAGAGTGGGATGAAGAGAACGGAGACACCTTCACCAGGATAGCAAGAGCGCAGTTTGACGGGCTAGATATAAGGTTCGACAACACCTGCAGGGTCCGCGGCTTCATCGTCAATCAGTTCTCGATGGATGAGCAGAACGGGTATTTCCGCATCGCCACCACCTCGGAGAGGAACGGCATGGATGTCAATAACCTCTACGTGCTGGACGGCGAACTCAGAGAAGCCGGAAAGCTTACAGGCTTTGCGAGAAACGAGAGCATCAAATCCGTTCGTTTCATGGGCAGCAAGGCCTATGTCATCACCTATGAGGCGATAGATCCGCTCTTCGTGATCGACCTCGCAGACCCGGCAGACCCGCGTATCGAGGGTGAAGTCAAGATAGACGGCTTCTCCACCCTCCTCGTACCGGCGGGCAAAGACAGACTGCTCGGGATAGGACATGCGACGGGCGACAACGGCTACGGCGGAGAGTACGACAGCGGACTCAAGCTGGCCCTCTTCGACATCTCCGACCCGTCGGCGCCGAAGGTCATCGACAGCAAAGAGTTCGAGAACATGACAAGTCCTGCGCAGAGCGACCACCACGCTCTGACAGTCAATACTGAAAAGGGCTGGTACGCGATCCCTTACGACATCTATAACTACGAAAACTCCTCCGGCGACATCGTGGTCATAGAAGATGCCGAAGCCCCTGAGACCGCTGCTGAAGAAGCAGGCCCGGCCGAAAACTATCACCAGGCGGGAGTCCTTGTATTCAGAGCTGACGATGATATAAGCGTGGTCGATCAGCACGAGATCGAAGCATCACAGCTCTTCAGGAACGTATTCATCGGGGACTGGATCTACGCCCTCGATGCGGACGGAGTCGCAGGAAGCTTCATCCCCGGATCATGAGCATAGCTCTCATATCATAATGCAGTATAAGCCGCGATCACACTCACACAACGGTCGCGGCTTTTCCATTTCTGCATTCGCGACAGTGGTTTTGTGTATGTCAGAGAAGTATTCAGAAAGTGATACCCAACTGTGCAAATGCAGAGAACATCAGGGCGGATCGGTATTTGCATTATACTGTGCTTAATAGTAGAATATACGGAATGCGGGCCTATGGTCCCGCCCAGTATGATCAAATAAAAGCAAACTATAAAAGGAAACGATAAATGAACTCTGAAATGCTAAGCAAAATGAATCTTCCCGAAGATCTTAAGGCTGCCCTTTCGGCCTGCCCTAATATCTGGTTCCCTGAGACCAAGCAGGATCTTTATGAGCTCTGCTTCGGCACATCGGGCGGGAGCGTGCAGATCGTAGGTTATACCATTCCGGGGCTCGGATATGTCCAGGAAGCCGAGGTAGTGCGCTGCAAGAACGGCGCCTCCGTCAACTTCACGGACGAATATATGAGAAGACGCGACCCGAACTGTATGTATATCGGCGACGAATTCCCTACCGACAAACCCCGCTTCAGGGATTCCTGGGGCATGGAATTCGGTGATCTGAGAGCCGCCACCATGAGCTGGTTTTCCGAGCAGAGTCTCATCGTCATGCCTGCCGGCATAGGAGGCAAAGCGCATTCGTACTCATGCCTCGTGGTGTGTCCTGCGAACGCCGCATTCTTTGCATATGCCCTTTCGAATATACAGGAATTTGAAAGCATACTTGAGATCGAAGACGGATACACTCCGCGCTCGATCATTTATGTGGCTCCTCCGTTCAGGCACACACACTTCGGCGGCAAACAGGCTGTCGTCCACTGCCGCAGCGAGGAGCTCCACGAGGTATTCTCGTATAATCTGTATCCGGGACCGAGCGCAAAAAAAGGAGTCTTCTCCATACTGCTCGACATCGGTGAACGCGAAGGCTGGATCACCAACCACGCTTCGGCTGCGATGCTCCAGACTCCGTACGAGAACGAATTCGTATTCATGCACGAAGGCGCGTCCGGCGGCGGCAAGAGCGAGATGCTCGAAGAGATCAGGCGCGAAGCCGACAACCGCGTGCTGGTGGCAAAAGACAAGTTCACCGGAGAGGAATTTTACCTCAACATCGGCGATACCTGCGATATATTCCCTATCGCCGACGACATGGTCATGGCCCATAAGGACATGCAGGACAGCTCCGGCAAGCTGGTCATAGCCGACGCCGAGAGCGGATGGTTCCTCAGGGTCGACGGAGACAAGTACTACGGCAACATCCCTCTCTATGAGAGGATCAGCATACATCCCGAAGAGCCGCTCGAATTCTTCAATATCGACGGTACTCCGGGCGCGACCTGCCTCATATGGGAGCACACCATGGAATCCAGCGGCAAGCCGTGCACAAACCCGCGCGTCATAATACCGCGCGGAATGATAGACAACATCATCCCGCCGGATGAGCCTCTCGAGGTAGACGTGCGTTCGTTCGGTGTAAGGATGCCTCCGAGTACTGCCGAAGAGCCTGACTACGGCATCATGGGATTCGTACAGATAGTCCCTCCTGCCCTGGCATGGCTTTGGAGACTCATATCGCCCCGCGGCTTCAAGAACCCTTCCATTGCCGACAGCAACGCCGGAAGCGGGCTTGCTGCCGAGGGAGTCGGCTCCTACTGGCCGTTCGCGACGGGCGAAAAGGTCACGCAGGCAAATATGCTGCTGCATCAGATAGTGGACACACCTAACACTCTGAACATACTTATTCCGAACCAGTATATCGGAGCTTACAAGGTCGGCTTCAAAGCCGAGTGGATAACCCGTGAATACCTGGCAAGGCGCAGCTGCACCGTCATGGCAAAGCACCTCGTCGAGGCGCGCTGCCCTCTCTTCGGCTATTCTCTTGACGAGATGAGGATAGACGGCCAGTACATAAGGATCAACTTCCTGCGGCCTGAGCTGCAGGTAAGGATGGGAGAAGAAGGCTACGACGTCTGCGCCAGGATACTCACAGACTTCTTCAAGAAGGAGCTGCAGCAGTTCCTCGTGCCTGAGCTGGATCCTCT
>CACYHM010000026.1 GCA_902774195.1 uncultured Eubacteriales bacterium | reverse complement strand
CGTGCTGTACCTCTTCGGAACCACTTCAGTCAAGGGCTTCGCTCTGACTCTGATGATCGGTACTGTGATGTCAGTCATCACGGCTGTATTCATCACTCAGCTGTTCGTGAACCTTCTTGCCGAAAGCAAAACGTTCGGAAAGAACAGATTCTTCGGTGTAAAAGATGACGGCACTCCGAAGTTCTCCTGGAAATGGAACATAAAGTTCATCGAAAACAGGAAGAAGTTCTACGCGATAAGCGCGATAGTCATCATCATCGGACTCGGCTTCGGACTGATCAGAGGCTTCAACTACGGCATCGACTTCACGGGCGGCACGATGATGCAGATCGAGATGGGCGAGAAAGTGGATATAGACGAAGTCAAGGACTGCATCGCCTCGTACGACCTGAACCCGACTATCGTCTATGCCGGTGAAGGCAGCACACAGATAGTCATAAGGACGATAAAAGACCTCAAGTCTGCTGAAAGGACAGAGGTAATAAACACAATAGAGAAGAAATACGGCCTGGACGATGAAGCCGTTCTCGCATCCGAGGAATTCGGCCCTACGGTCGGAAAAGACCTGAGGCGCAACGCTATCAAGTCCATACTCATCGCAGCCGTCTGCATGCTCATATATATCAGATTCAGGTTCAAGGACTGGAGATACGGACTTGCTGCCGTTGCGGGACTCGCGCACGATGTAATGGTCACTCTCGCCATCTACGCCATATTCCGGATCACGATAAACAACCCGTTCATCGCCGGTATCCTCACGGTCGTAGGTTATTCGATCAATGACACTATAGTCGTGTTCGACCGTATAAGAGAGAACAGCAAGTTCTACAAGCGCAAACAGGGCGTACAGCTCATCGATGACAGTATCAACCAGACTCTCTCGAGATCGCTCATGACCTCGCTGACGACGTTCCTGGTAATGGTGCCGCTCTTCATCATGGCAAGCTCTGAACTCAGGGGATTCCTCATACCTCTGATGATAGGCGTATTCGTTGGTACATATTCATCCATATTCCTCTGCAGCCCGGTATTCTACGAGCTGACCAAAAAAGAGGGAATATCGAAATACGAGGATAACAGGCAGAAGGCCGAAAAGGCCAGAAAGAAAGGTGCCAGAAGGAGAGAAGACGAAGGCATCAGACTCTGAAGATATCATTAAAGACCGAAGGAGACGGGATGGCAGCAAAGAAGGTCCTCGACCTTTCTACGGAAAAGTTCATACATGATATGAGCGAGATCAATCCTAAGTACGATGACTCGGTCGTTATCAAAGCATACGAGATTGCCCGCAGTTTACATGACGGGCAATTTCGTAAAAGTGGAGAGCCGTATATCATCCACCCGGTTGCTGTTGCAAAGATACTTGCCGGCTTCGGCATGGACAACGAGACGGTCATCGCAGGACTCCTTCACGATGTGGTGGAAGACACGGACTATTCGAGAGAACAGCTTGTAGAAGACTTCGATGACAAGATCGCCGATCTTGTCGACGGTGTCACAAAACTCGGCAACATCTCTTACGATTCCACTGAAGCCGCTCAGGCAGAAAACTTCAGAAAGATGTTCCTGGCGATGTCCAAGGACATAAGGGTGCTCATAATCAAGCTTGCCGACAGGCTGCATAATATGAGGACACTTGAGTACATGCCTACAGAGAAGAGGACTTCAAAGGCTATGGAGACCCTCGAGATATACGCTCCTCTTGCCGGCAGGCTCGGGATATTCAGCATCAAGTTCGAACTCGAGGATCTGGCTCTCAAATACCTGTATCCTACCGAGTTCAAAAAGCTCTCCGATGCTGTGGCAAAGCAGAAAAAAGTCTACGAGAAAAATCTCGAATCCCTCACGGACGAGATCTCACAGCTGCTCGAGGAGGCAGGCATCCAGCACGATGTGAAGGGACGCTCCAAACACCTGTACAGCATCTACCGCAAGATGAAGGTCCAGAACAAACAGATCGATGAGATATTCGATCTGCTGGCTGTCAGGATACTTGTGGGCAGCGTAAAGGACTGCTATGCAGCCCTGGGACTGGTCCACAACAGGTGGAAGCCTATACCGGGAAGGTTCAAGGACTATATCGCGATGCCGAAACCGAATATGTATCAGTCGATACATACGACCGTGCTCGGAGATAACGGAGAGCCTTTCGAGGTGCAGATCAGGACATACGAGATGCACAGGATCGCTGAATACGGTATCGCTGCGCACTGGAAATACAAAGAAGGCAAGATGTCCGGAGACGAGGACGAGAGCGACCAGAAGCTGGCATGGCTACGCCAGGCGCTCGAGCTTCAGACAGAAGCCGATGACTCCGTTGAATTCCTTGAGACAGTCAAGGTGGACCTTTTCAACAATCAGGTCTTCGTCTTTACACCTCACGGCGATGTTGTGGAACTGCCAGCCGAGAGCACTCCTCTCGACTTCGCATTCAAGATCCATACGGATGTAGGCATCAGATGCGTAGGAGCCAAGGTAAACGGCAAGATGGTAACGATCGACCATCCGCTCCAGAACGGAGATATCGTAGAGATCGTAACATCTGCGAATTCATCGGGCCCGAGCGTTGAATGGCTCAAGAAATGCAAGACATCAGGAGCCCGCAACAAGATCAGGAACTGGCTCAGAAAGGCCGATAAGGACAGCGATGTCACAAAGGGCCGCACCAATATAAACAATTACATAAAGAAAAAGGGATACGATCCGGCGTCAGTCACTAAGAACGCTTACATACTCAAAGCTGTTAAGGACTTCAACTGCTCGAACGTCAACGAGCTTTTCCTCCAGATATCAAGAGGCGGCAGCACTGTCTCCAAACTCGGGCAGAAGCTCATCGAGTACTACGAGGCCGACAACAAGATCAAAGAAGAAGATAAAGAAACGATCGAGGTAAAAAAGCGCCCGGTCACAAAGCATGCGGTGACATCCGACTCCGGAGTGGTCGTAAAGGGGGCAGACAACCTGCTCATCAGAAGGGCCACATGCTGCAACCCGATACCGGGAGACAGGATAGTCGGTTACGTATCCAAAGGCAAGGGGCTTACCGTACACAGGACGGACTGCCCGAACGTGCTGAACATCAGGGACGAAGACAAGGGAAGACTGATGGAGGTCGAATGGGATACACCGAGCGACAGCCGCAAGTACTTCGCAGATATACAGGTCGTATCCGAAGAGCGAAAAGGGCTTTTCAAAGATCTTTCGAAAGTGTGTGATGACAACGACATAGAAGTAGTGGGCCTCAACCTCACGCCGGGCGAACCAGGAACGACGAACACTCTTCTGACTGTCGAGATAACCGATATGCATCAGATACAGAGACTTCTTACCGGCCTCAGGCAGGTCGAAGGAGTTACGAGAGTATACCGGCCGCACTGACAATAAGTGAACAATAATAAATTATCGATACCGAGGAGGGCTTTATGAGTCTTGAGATCAAGTGCTACCCGAACGGGATGTACGGAGAAAACACATACCTCATAACTGACGAGGCTACCGGTTTCAAAGCAGTTATAGATCCGGGCTATTATGATATGGAGGTCAGACTGGACATCCAGAACAATGCATACCTGAAATATCTGCTGCTCACTCATGCGCATCACGATCATTTTCTGTGCGTCCCTCAGTATCTGAACGAGTATTCATCGGTCGTTTTCGCTGCTCCTGAAGGAGACCATGAGCTGATGATAAAGAGCGGATGCCCGGAACCGAAAAAGCTTCTCAGAGAAGGCGATGTCATCACTCTGGGTGAAACAGAACTCAGAGTCATAGAGACACCGGGACATACAGGCGGCGGTATATGCTTTGCGACAGACAGGGAGATCTTCACAGGAGATACGCTTTTTAAGCTCAGCGTCGGAAGGACCGATCTGGAAACGGGAGACTGGGAGACTCTTGTCAGATCGATATCCGAAAAGCTTTATTCCCTCAGCGACGATATGGCCGTATACCCGGGGCACGGCGAACCGACGACCATAGGATACGAAAAGAGGGCAAATCCATTTGTATAGGTTCTATATAAACAATACAGACGACGAATATCACTGCCTAGAGCTCGGCAGAGAGTTCCTGCCGGATGACGGATTCGAGGTCATACCGTACAACGGAGTGTCTCTGAAGGGCCTTCTCACGGGAAAGAGCTTCTTCGTCGATCCGGGGATGTCTTCAGACAGGGATGCGGTCAAAAGAGAGATGTACGGACTGCTCTCGGACATAACCGGGATAAGACCTCCGTGGGGGACTCTCACCGGAGTCAGGCCCCTTAAACCGGCTCTTGAGATCGCTAAAAGATCTTCTGTCGAAGAGATGAGATCCGTTATGTCGCACAGGTATCTCATAAGCCCTGAAAAAGCTTCTCTGCTTGCGGATATCGCTTCGTATCAGCTTGAGAACGTGAAGGGAGATCCATGGGAAAAGACCTCTGTCTATGCAGGGATACCGTTCTGTCCGACCAGATGCGCCTACTGCAGTTTTGCATCGAATGTGGCTCCGCCGGAAGCTCGCGCTGCATATCTCGCAGATCTTATAAAAGAGACAGTATATGCCGGCGGACTTGCAAAAGAGCACGGGACGAAGATCGAAAGCGTGTATATAGGAGGAGGGACTCCGACGACACTGACGGCGGATCAGCTGACAGAACTCATAAGTGCGGTCACCGGGTCCTTCGGCATCGACCCTGAAACGATAGAGTTCACCGTCGAAGCGGGGCGTCCGGATACCATAACGGAGGACAAACTCTCGGCGATGAGAGCGCTCGGTATAAGCCGCATAAGCATAAATCCTCAGACGATGAAGGACGAGACTCTGAGGCTGATAGGCAGGGACCACAGTGCAGAAGATATAAGAGAAGCGTACAGACTTGCTTCGGGAGCCGGGTTCGATGTCATAAACGCCGACCTGATCGCCGGCCTTCCGGGTGAGAATGAAAAGGACTTCGAGAACGGTCTCCGGGAGATCATCGGACTCGGAGCAAACAATATAACGGTCCATACACTGTCCGTGAAAAGAGGATCAAGACTGAAGGAAGCGGATCCGGACTACTACAGAAAAAACACAGAGACTGTATCCGGCATGCTCGATATCTCCCGCAGTGTACTGAGCGAAGAGGGCTTCAGACCATACTACATATACCGGCAGAAGCATCAGATAGCGGCTCTTGAAAACGTCGGATGGTGCAGGCCGGGAAAACACTCCATCTACAATATCCGCATAATGGAGGACAAACAGACTATCATCGGTCTCGGAGCCGGTGCGGTAGGAAAAGTGTACTATCCCGGAGACGACAGGATAGAACGGATCGCCAATGTGAGCAATTACAGCATTTACAGCGGGCGTTTCGATGAAATGCTTGCACGTAAAGACGAGTATTACAGATAACGGAGGACACGGATGTCGATACAGGCGCCTAAGGGCACGAAAGACATGCTGCCGCAGGACGCATACAGGTGGCAGTATATTGAAAAGGAATGGGCAAGGATATGCTCGGAATACGGATTCAGGGAGATCAGGACCCCGGTCTTCGAAGCGACGGATCTGTTCAACAGAGGCATCGGCGAGACTACCGATGTCGTCCAGAAAGAGATGTATACCTTTGAGGACATGGGAGGCAGAAGCATAACTCTGAAGCCGGAAGGAACATCTCCGACGGTAAGATCGTTTATCGAACACAATATCTACGCCGAGACTCAGCCGACAAAGATATGGTATGACACTCCATGCTTCAGATACGAGAAGCCTCAGGCCGGAAGGCTCAGGGAGTTCCATCAGTTCGGCATAGAGAACTTCGGAACTGCTTCCATGCTTGCCGATGCCGAGATAATCTCTCTCGGTTATGATTTCCTGAAACGCATGGGCATAGAGGACATAGTGCTGCACATATCAAGCGTCGGCTGCAGGGAATGCAGACCGGTATACCGCAAGGCTCTGCAGGACTTCCTTCGTCCGCACTACGACTGCCTCTGCAATACATGTAAAGACAGATTCGAAAAGAACCCGATGCGCATCCTGGACTGCAAGTCTCCTGAAGACAAGGAGATCTGCAGGGACGCCCCGAAGATGCTCGATTATCTGTGCGATGACTGCAGAAAAGACTTCGAGCAGCTCAGACAGCATCTCGACGCCATGGGTATCGAATATGTCATAGATCCGTCCATAGTGAGAGGACTTGATTACTACACTAAGACAGCTTTCGAGTTCATAACGGAAAAGATAGGAGCACAGGGCACGGTCTGCGGCGGCGGCCGCTACGATCACCTGATCGAAGAGATCGGCGGCCCGGATATGCCCGGAGTGGGCTTCGGGCTCGGAAAGGAAAGACTGCTGCTTCTGATGGAAGCCTGCGGACACGATTTCGGAGGAGAGGCCGGACCGCAGATATTCCTCGCCTGGATAGGCGACGAGGCCAGAGAATACGCAGTCAGGCTGCTTCACGAGCTCCGCAGCGCAGGCATAAGGGCGGATATCGATACGAGAGAAAGAAACCTCAAGGGACAGATGAAATACGCCAATAAGCTCGGAGCGGCATACACGGCCGTCATCGGCGAAGACGAAGTCGCGAGCGGCGAACTGACTCTGAAGAACATGGAAACATCCGAACAGACAAAAGTAAGAAGGGAAGATTTGGCAAATGCTTTATAAAAGAACGCATATGTGCGGAGAGCTCAGGCTCGCAGATGAAGGAAAGAACGTTGTGCTCAACGGATGGGTAGCAAAAGCAAGGAGCCTTGGAGGCCTCGTGTTCGTGGACCTCAGAGACAAGACGGGCATCACGCAGATCACATTCAACGAGGATGTCCCGGCCGAAGTGCTCGAAAAGGCTAAGAGCCTGAGGAGTGAGTACTGCATAGGCATAAAGGGTGTCGTTAAAGAGAGAAGTTCCAAGAACCCTAATCTCCCTACTGGCGAGATCGAGGTCTTTGCGGACGATATCGAGATCTATTCAGTCTCAGATACTCCGCCTATCTATATCAAGGACGATGACAACGTAAGCGACGAGCTTAGGCTGAAGTACAGATATCTCGATCTCAGAAAGAGCAAGATGCAGAGAAATCTGTCCGTAAGGCACAGAGTCGTCAAGTGCGCTAGAGATTATTTCGACGAGCAGGGCTTCACGGAAGTCGAGACTCCGATGCTGATCAAGCCTACGCCTGAAGGCGCCCGCGACTATATCGTCCCGAGCAGGGTCCACAACGGAAGCTTTTATGCTCTGCCTCAGTCGCCTCAGATGTTCAAGCAGCTACTCATGGTGGCCGGCACGGACAGGTACATCCAGATAGTAAAGTGTTTCAGGGACGAAGATCTTCGAGCCGACAGGCAGCCTGAATTCACTCAGATCGATCTGGAGATGAGCTTCGCCGGCGTGGATGACGTAATAGAAGTACAGGAAGGCTTCATCAAAAAGGTCATGAAGGAAGTCAAGGGCATCGATGTCGTTACTCCTTTCCCGAGACTTACATATGCTGAAGCTATGGAAAGATACGGCTCCGACAAGCCGGACACGAGATTCGATATCGAGCTGAAAAAGCTGAACGATATCTTCGCCGGCTGCGGATTCGAGGTCTTCACAAAGACTCTTGCTGAAGGCGGAGACGTAAGAGGTATCTGCGTCCCTGGCGGGGCTGCCGAATTCTCCAGAAAAAAGATCGACAAGCTGGTCGACGAGGTCAAGCATTACGGCGCAAAAGGCCTTGTATGGATCAAATATGACGAAGCAGGCATTTCATCTTCGGTCGGCAAATTCTTCTCTGAAGATGAGCTCAGGACCGTTCTTGATACATTCGGAGCGAAGACCGGAGATATCGTATTCATCGTAAGCGGAACAGCCAAGGTCACATACGACTCGCTCGGTTTTCTCAGAAGAAAGGTCGCCGGACTCATGGGGCTCCTGGACGATGATCAGTTCAATTTCCTCTGGGTCGTCGATTTCCCTATGTTCGAGCAGGACGAAGATGGCAATATAAAGGCAATGCACCATCCGTTCACGCAGCCTAAGCTCGACGAACTCGATAAGCTTGATACCGACATACTCGGACTCAGAGCGAACGCATACGACATCGTGCTCAACGGCGTAGAGCTGGGAGGAGGCTCTGTCAGGATACACGACAAGGATCTGCAGGCAAGGATGTTCAAAGCTCTCGGTCTTACAGACGAGGAGTGCGAAGAGAAATTCGGCTTCCTGATAGAGGCTTTCAGGTACGGTGCGCCGCCTCATGCCGGTCTGGCTTACGGACTTGACAGACTCGTGATGCTGCTCTTGGGAGAGAAGAGCATCAGGGAGGTCATAGCATTTCCTAAGAACCAGAACGCGGAATGTCCTGTATGCGAGGCTCCGGCCCCTGCAGGCGAAGGACAGCTCGAAGAACTCGGCATAGAACTTATGAACGATGCGGACTGAAGAAATGAAAGACAGGCGGAGATATGCGATCTACGGAGGCAGTTTTGATCCCGTGCACATAGGACACGTATCTCTGGCGGACTGCGCTGTTTCTCAGTGCGGGCTGGACGAGCTGATATTCATGCCGGCCTATATATCTCCGTTCAAGCAGGACCGCAAAGTGACAGACGGCAGCGACCGGATCGCAATGATAAGGACCGTTCTTGATCATGATCCCGCGTTCAGCGTATCCGACTATGAGATAAAGAAGGGCGGGCCGTCATACACGGTCGAGACACTCAGGCATTTCAGGAAAACGGCAGGCGGCAGGCTGCACTTTGTCTGCGGCTTCGACTCGCTGGTACAGCTCGATACGTGGTATGAGGGTCCGGAGATACTCAGGGACTATCCTGTCATAACAGTCAGAAGACCGGACACGGATGACAGCCTGGGAATGGAGAAGATAGATGCCTACCGCAGAGACTACGGTGCGGAGATCATATTGCTGGACATGCCTCCTGTTGACGCTTCTTCGACTGAGATAAGAGAGAAGGTAAAAAGGGGCGAAAGCATCAGCGGGCTTGTCCTTCCGGCAACAGAGGAGTACATAATTGAGCATAAACTGTACAGATAGAGAAGGTCTCGAGCGCTTCATGAAGGAGCATCTCGACGAATACAGATACGTCCATTCGCTGGGCGTGCAGAAGATGGCTGCCGATCTTGCGAAGATCTACGGGACAGATGTCGAAAAGGCGGATTTCGCCGGCAGATATCACGACATAGCAAAGTGCTTCGATCAGGAGACGAGCGACCGCTATGTGAGAAAATACGGCCTTGATGAGAGCCTCATCGGAAACAGGTCTCTCGCGCATTCAAAGGTCGGAGCCGCTATACTCGAGCACGAATACGGAGTCGATGATGAAG
>CACYHM010000025.1 GCA_902774195.1 uncultured Eubacteriales bacterium | reverse complement strand
CCGGTATATGAATAGATCCCGGCCTCCTGCCCGATGATCCTCTTGACATCTGCCTTGGTCATGCCTTCCTGGAAGCAGAGATTGACCAGAGCGTTGGCAGGCAGAGCTCCTCCCCTGTCCATGCCCATCGCGCCGTCGTCCTTCACGTTGTTCACATCGACTACCTTGCCCTTCTTGTGGGCCGCAACGGATACGCCGCCGCCGAGATGGCAGATGACGAGATTCAGTTCTTCATATGCCTTTCCGAGCTGCTTCGCGGCCTTTCTGGCGACCGACTTGTGATTCAGCGGATGGAAGAACGACTGTCTCTCAAACCCCGGAAGTCCGAGTCCCGAATATCTTGCCAGAGGCTCCATCTCGTCCACGCATACAGGATCGACGAAGAATGCCGGGATTCCTACGGAATCGGCGAGTTCCTTCGAGATGTACGCACCGAGGTTCGCCGCGTGCTCTCCGTAAGGAGGATTCTCGATGTCTCTTATGACAGCATCGTTCACCTTGTATGTACCCGAAGGGATGTGTTTGAAGAGGCCGCCCCTGCCGCAGATCGCGTCGAAGTCGCTGAGCCTGTAGCCCTTCTCTTCGATGGTCTTCAGGATGGCTTCCTTTCTGAACGGAGCCTGATCGACTACGTGCGGATACTTCGCGATCTCGGCCGCATCGTGGTCGATGCCTACGCGCATCACTTCGTTCTCGTCCTCGAAGACGCAGATCTTGGTCGATGTTGCCCCCGGGTTGATAACAAGAATCTTCATTTGTTTTTTTCTCCTTTCAGCAATTGCCTGTTTATTCCGCAAGGCGGGCTATCAGCTGCGCAGATTTGACGCTGTCGCCCTCCTTTACATATATCTTTTCGACCGTGCCGTCCTGCGTAGCCAGAACGTTGGTCTCCATCTTCATCGCCTCGAGTATGGCGACCGGCTGACCCTGCTTTACTTCATCGCCTTCGGCGACCAGGATCTTTATGACCGTGCCCGGTATGTTTGCTCCGATCTCCCTGTCATCTTCCTTATTGGCGAAGTGGATCTGCGAGGTCGTCACCGATTTTGTAACAGCCTGTCTGTCCTTGACTGAGACGACCCTGCGGTATCCGTTCACCGTGAATGTCAGGTCGCGGTTTCCGGCAGCGTCCGTCTTCCCGATATCTTCGAGCGTGACCACCAGCACCTTGCCGGGCTTGAGTTCGATCTCGGAAGTCTGCCCGAGAGCTATGCCGTGGAAGAAGGTCTCGCTTTCCATGTTGCGGAAATCTCCCTGCTCACGCAGCTTCATTATATAATCGTCGAATACCTTGCTGTACATCGAGTAGGATACCAGTTCGCGGTCTGTCCCCTCGAGTCCGAGGTCATCTATCAGATGCTTTCTGAACGCCTCGAAGTCATCAGGCGGCAGCAGTTCGCCCGGCCTCACGCTTATAGGCTTTTTATCTTTCAGAACGACTTTCTGAAGGTCTTCGGGGAATCCGAATTCAGGCTGGCCCATCATGCCTTCGAAATATGTGACCACGCTGTCAGGGAAGTCGAAATCCTTTCCCTTTTCGACGATGTTCTCAGGGGTCAGTTCGTTCTGGACCATGAAGATCGCAAGGTCTCCGACCATCTTTGACGACGGCGTAACCTTGATTATATCGCCCAGCATCTGATTGACCCTGACATACATGTCCTTGACCTCGTCGAACTTGTAGCCGATGCCGAAGCTCTCGACCTGAGGCTTGAGATTCGAGTACTGTCCGCCCGGGATCTCGAGCCTGTATATCTCGGCCGTAGTAGCCTTGAGGTCGGACTCGAAATCGCAGTACACCGGGCGTACATCCGACCAGTAGGCGGATATCTCCTGAAGTCCCGGCGAATCGAGATGCGTGTCCCTCTCGCTGTTCTCAAGGGCAGCGACGAATGAGTTGAGCGCCGGCTGCGAGGTGAGTCCCGACATGCTGTTGAACGCTGCATCGACTATGTCCACGCCTGCCTCCGCTGCGAGCATAAGCGTCGCAACGCCGTTTCCGGATGTGTCGTGCGTATGCAGGTGGATCGGCACAGCGACCTCGTTCTTGAGAGCCTTGATGAGCCTGAATGCGGCTACCGGCTTGAGCAGTCCGGACATGTCCTTGATGCCTATGATGTGCGCGCCCTGCCTTTCGAGGGTCTTCGCCATCTTTACATAATAGTCCAGGGTATACTTGTCTCTTGTCGTATCGAGTATGTCGCCCGTATAGCACATAGCCGGCTCGGCGACCGCTCCGAGGCTGAGGACCTCATCGAGTGCGACCTCTATGCCGCGCACCCAGTTGAGCGAGTCGAATATCCTGAATACATCGATGCCGCCCTTATACGCCTCCTGCACGAACTTCCTGATGGTGTTATCCGGGTAGTTCCGGTATCCGACAGCATTGGCTCCTCTTATCAGCATCTGCATGAGCACATTCGGGATGCTTCTTCTGAGGACATCGAGCCTCTCCCACGGATCTTCCCCGAGGAACCTCATGGCAACGTCGAATGTCGCACCGCCCCACATCTCGTACGAGAAGATATCCCTTCCGTAATACGCCATGGCAGGAGCGATCTTCTCCATGTCGCGTGTCCTGACCCTCGTTGCCAGGAGCGACTGCTGCGCGTCCCTGAGGGATGTGTCCGTTATCAGAACTTTTTTCTGAGCGAGCACCCATTCGGCGAGTCCTTCAGCACCCTTTTCGTCGTATATCTGCTTCGTTCCGCTGAGTTTTCTTACCTTTGAAGGTTCAATCTCGGGAACCACAGGCACATTGAATGTGCCGGCCTTGTCCCTGCGGCTGTTAACCACCATATCGCCCAGGAACTCGAGCACCTGGACCTCCTTGTCCGCGACCGCCCTGATGTTCAGCAGTTCCGGATTGTCCTCGATGAAGCCCGTACTGCAGTTTCCTTCACGGAAAGTTGGATGGTTCAGAAGATTCAGAAGGAATCCGGTGTTGGTCTTTACTCCCGTCACCTTCATCTCCTTGAGAGCTCTGACGGCCTTGCTGCACGCGCCCCTGAACGTACGGTCGTGCGAGCACACCTTGACCAGCAGCGAATCGTAGTACGGCGTGATGACGGAACCCGTAAATCCGTTTCCTCCGTCGAGCCTTATGCCGTTTCCCGAAGCCGATCTGTATTCGGTGATCGTGCCGGTGTCAGGCGCGAAGTTGTTTGCGGGGTCCTCTGTCGTCACCCTGCACTGTATGGCGTATCCGTTGGCGCGGATATCGCTCTGGCTCTTTATGTTTATCTCTTCGGAATCGAGAGGATATCCCTCGGCCGCAAGTATCATTGCCTGAACGAGATCTATCCCCGTCACGAGCTCCGTGACGGTATGTTCGACCTGTATCCTGGTATTCATCTCGATAAAGTAGTGATTCCCCTCTTTATCGACGAGAAATTCCACAGTCCCCGCGCTGCAGTAGTCCACCGCTCCGGCGATCCTGAGAGCATCCCTGCACATGGCCTGTCTCTGCTCTTCGCTGATGCACAGGGAAGGCGTGAATTCAACGACTTTCTGGTGGCGTCTCTGCACAGAGCAGTCCCTCTCGTAGAGATGCACGATATTTCCGTACTTGTCTCCGAGCACCTGCACCTCTATGTGCTTAGGCTCCTCGATGTACTTCTCTATGAATATGTCACCGTTGCCGAAGGCCTTGACAGCCTCGTTCTGCGCGCTTCTGAACTGAGGTATGAGGTCCTCTTCATTCCGGACTATCCTCATGCCGCGTCCGCCGCCTCCGGCAGCCGCTTTCAGCATGACCGGGTACCCTGCGATCTTCGCGAACTCGACCGCTTCGCTGTCGCTTTTTATAGCGGCCTCGACGCCCGGGATGCACGGCACTCCGACTTCTTCGGCCACAAGCTTCGAACTGATCTTGTCGCCGAGCCTCTCCATCATCTCGCGCGTCGGTCCGATGAATGTGATCCCGGCATCCTCGCAGGCGCCGGCGAACTCGGCATTTTCCGAAAGAAAGCCGTAGCCAGGGTGTATGGCATCGCAGCCCTTGGTCTTTGCCATGCGGATTATCTCTTCTATATCCAGATAGGCGTCGATCGGGCTTTTACCCTTTCCTATCTCGTACGATTCGTGCGCCTTCGTCCTGAAAAGAGAGTTCCTGTCTTCGGCCGAATATATCGCGACCGTGCGTATCCCCAGTTCTCTGCAGGCTCTTATTATCCTTATCGCTATCTCGCCGCGGTTAGCGACGAGTACTTTCTTGAATTTCTTTATTTCAGGCATTTTGTCCTTATCGTCTATTTGCTCATCCGGTTATTGTATTTTCTTCTTTCGAGCTCCGTGAGGAGTTTCTTGCGCAGGCGGATGTCGTCCGGCGTTACCTCGACCAGCTCGTCGTCATCTATGAACTCGAGCGCCTCCTCGAGAGTGAATGTCCTCGGAGGGGTCAGCTTGATCGTGTCGTCCGAGCCGGCGGCTCTCATATTGGTAGCCTTCTTGGCTCTGCACGGATTGACCACCATATCGTCGGAGCGTGCGTTCATGCCCACGATCTGGCCTTCGTAAACGTGATCCTGAGGCTTCACGAACATCTGGACCCTCTCCTGGATCGTGAATATGGCATATGCCGTGCAGTTGCCCTCCTCCTGGGCCACCGCGACGCCGTTTACCCTGCCGGCGATCTCGCCCTTCCACGGCTCGAAACCGCTGAAGCGCCTGACCATCGTCCCCTCGCCTCTGGTGTCGTTGATGAACTCGGACCTGTAGCCCATGAGTCCGCGGGTAGGCGCCGTATACGTGATCCTCGAATAGCCGTTGCCTTCGGACATCATCTCCGTCATCATGCCCTTTCTGAGGTTGAGCTTTGAGATGACCGGACCTGTGTATTCGTCAGGCACGCTTATCACGACTTCTTCGACCGGCTCGAGCTTTTCGCCTTTTTCACCGCGCTTGAGCACTACCTCCGGCTTGGATACCGCGAGTTCGTAGCCTTCGCGGCGCATGTTTTCGATGAGTATGGACAGATGGAGTTCGCCTCTGCCCGAGACCTTGAACGAATCCGTGGATTCAGTCTCTTCGACCAGCAGACCTACATTGACCTCGAGCTCCTTTGACAGCCGGTCGCGTATATGCCTCGATGTGACGTACTTTCCCGATTTGCCGGCGAACGGCGAGGAGTTTACCATGAAGTTCATCGAGAGCGTAGGCTCTTCTATCTCGATAGTGCCGAGAGACTCCGGATGGTCCGGATCGCAGATGGTATCTCCTATCGATATATCGGAGATACCGGATACAACGACTATGTCTCCGGATCCGGCTTCAGGGACCGCGACGCGGCTCAGGCCCTTGTATACGAAGATCTGATTGATCTTGTTCTTGGTAACGCTTCCGTCAGATCTTGTGACGGAAACCATCTGAGCTTCCTTTATCTTTCCTCTCGTGATCCTGCCAATGCCGAGCCTTCCGATGTAGTCATCGTAGGCGAGAGTCGACACCTGCAGCTGCAGCGGCTCATCGTCCATGTCCGGGTACGGATCGCAGTGCTGCGTTATGCACTCGAGCAGAGGCTCTATGTTGAGTCCTCCGTAACCCTTCGGCGACTTTTTGAGTTTCTTTTCGCCTTCTCCCACTTCGATGTTCTCCACCTCGGACGGGTCGTTCACGGCGATGCCCTGTCTGGCGATGCCGTAGAGTATAGGGAAGTCCAGCTGATCGTCGTTGGCCTCGAGATCCATGAAGAGCTCGTAGACCTCATCGACAACCTCGTCGATACGGGCGTCTTTCTTGTCTATCTTGTTGATGAAAAGTATCGGGTTGATGCCCTGCTGAAGCGATTTGTTCAGGACGAATCTCGTCTGCGGCATTGGACCCTCGCTCGAATCCACGAGCAGGATCACCGTATCGACGGTCTTCATGATGCGTTCGACCTCCGAGCTGAAGTCCGCATGGCCCGGCGTATCCACGATATTGATCTTGTAGTCCTTGTACATTATCGAGCAGTTCTTTGAGTAGATCGTGATGCCGCGCTCCCTTTCGATCGCGTCCGAATCCATCACGCAGTCCACCACCTGCTCGTTGTCCCTGAATACGTGCGACTGTGCGAGCAGCGCGTCCACGAGTGTGGACTTGCCCGCGTCGACGTGTGCTATAACTGCTATGTTGATTATCTTCTGTTTATCTGCCATTATCTTTTTCCTTCTTTACCCTTCTGTCTTCTTCTCTATCTTCTGCCGGCATGTCTTTCCATGTCGTTATATGCGTTTTCGAGCGTCCTGATGAATGCCCTCAGATCTCTTGCGTAATCCACGGTCGATGCCTGCTCTCTCAGATTCGAGAACGCATGGCCTTCGATCTCATCCGCATAGAACTCCGGATCAGGCACATCGAGAGTCAGGAACGAGATCGCCCACGCCTCTTCGGCTCCGAACGCGAGAGCATAGATCATCATCTCGTAGTAATATCCCGGGTCCTCCAGATGGTTCGCGAGCAGCTCCTTCGGAGTCGGATGGTAGATGAAGTTTCGGAGCTGTCTGATCCTGCCGACCAGTTCTCCGTTCTTCCGGCCTCTCGCCCTCATTATCACTATGAAGAACACCGAGGCCGCCGCGATGACGACGACCACCGCTGCAAGAGCAGGATTTCCGGTGTTCCTGAATATCCTGACCGCCGCGTATACGACCGGCGCCGCGACCAGCAGGCCGCTTCCGATCTCTGCGAGCCTTCCGGCCGAGATGGTCGAGGAGTCCCTCCTGTCAACTTCCCTGCAGAGAAGCAGCGAGGCCGCTGCCGCCGCAGCGCCTGCGATGATGCTCTCGGCGAAGTTCACAGGCTGGTAGTCGTACACATACGAGAATGCGTTCGCAAGACCCAGCGCGATCCCGAGTATGGCTGCGCCCGCGTACCTGAACGTGCGCGAGAGCGGTGTGAACGCGAGACTGTCGCTCGATGAGAAACCTGCCGCGACATCGTCTTCTATAGCTCTCAGTATGAGTTCGAGCCTCGTGCCGAGATCCTTCATGTCCACGGCCCTGCCCTTGTAGATGTCCTCGAAGAGTATGCTGTACGCACTTCTGTACATCTTCTCTTCGCCCGCTGGTTCCTCTTCCCTGAACAGCCTGTACCTCTTCGGTTCATATTCGCTGATACGGAGGTATCCCTTTCTTGCGAAGTCGAGGATCATGAGCAGCACGTCCCTGATGCCTACCCTGCTGTTGAACACATATCCGAGTTCCACAGGCTCCAGCCCCTCCGGCGGACGCGTAACGGCTTCTTTTCTGACCTTCGGGTCCCTGCCTCCGATGAACCAGAGCACCGCGAGCAGCAGAAGCGCCGCCGCCATCGAGATCAGCGCCGCATTGAACGCCCAGCTGCTGTTCAGCGCGCCCTCCCAGTAGCCGTCAGGAAGCTGCGCCTTCAGGGTGATGCCGTAATTCTCCGGGATCCTGCTGCCTTTTATCGTGACAGTCTTCGCTGCCTCATCCGCCTCGAACTTTATCTTTCCCGTCGAATCCTGTACGCCGAACTGACCGGCATAGCACTGCATGTCATCCCACGGGAAGTCATCAGGGAAGACGACCTTTATGTTTACTTTGCCGATAGGCTGTTTCCACTCAGGAAGCAGGACGTTGAAGTAGAACATGTCCTTCGCGCCGTCCTTGTCCCGGTATTCGTTGATCCTGTATTTGATGGTATATACGTGGCTGCCTTTTGTGAGCTTTGTCGGATCCACGATGGATACCGTGCTGGCTTCAGAGGCCTTCTTTGCCGCATAGGCGGTATCCTCGACCTCTATATCGCTGATGCGGAAGTTACCGCTCGGTATGGAGAAGTCGATGCTCGTAAGATCATCCGGGATATTGACGCTGATCTTCTCCGTCACCCTGTACGAGTGGTCTTTGCCGACCTTCGCGCTGAAGTCGTATCCCGTTACTTCAAAAGCGGTGCTCTGCTCCACCTTGGCGCCCGGCAATGTCTGCAATCCGTCCTGTTTCGCATCCGCGGGAGTCTCTGCCGCCGCATGCGTATATGTCACTGCACAGACCGCTGTAAGCGCCGCAAGGATCGCGATCATGATCGCTTTTGACACCGGTCTGAGCCTTCGATAATGTGCCATGTTTTTTATCTTCCTTCCGTTAAGCCATAGTTATTAGTATTTTAGCATTTTTCCGCCCTGTTTATCAATGAAAGGATGCCCGTAAAATCCTGTTGTATACAGGCTGCCGCCGGTTGTACAATGAATCGAACAGAAAAGGGAAAAAGCAGGAGGTAATCATGACCGAAAAGAGAACCGATTACATAAGCTGGGATGAGTATTTCATGGGTGTAGCCCTGCTCGCGGCCAAAAGGAGCAAGGACCCGAACACACAGGTCGGAGCATGTATAGTCGATCAAAACAACGTGATACTGACAACAGGCTACAACGGCTTTCCTATCGGCTGCTCGGATGACGAGTTTCCCTGGGACCGCGAGGGCGATAACACAAAATATCCTTTCGTCGTGCACGCAGAGCTGAACGCCATACTTAACGCATCGGGCAAGTCCCTTAAAGGGGCGCGCATATACGTGGATCTCTTCCCGTGCAACGAGTGCGCCAAGGCGATCATACAGTCCGGCATCAAAGAGGTCGTCTATCTCTCCGACAAGTACGCCGATACCCCGGGAGTCAAGGCCTCCAAGCTGATGCTCACGACCGCGGGAGTGAAACTCACACGCTTCAGGCCGAACATCGAAGAACTCGTCCTGGATTTTCGCGAAAAGAAGTAAGGAAGACGAACTTGATCTACGGAGTCTGAGCTCCTCCGTTAGAAGGGAGAATGAAGAAATGAAACTGATAATAGCCGCGCCGCGCGGCAAGATGGCAAGCCTAATAGTTGCCGATGCCGCCGGCAGGGAAAACGTAAATATAGTCGCGGGCATAGGCCCTAAAGGCAGGGATTACATAGGCAAAGACATCGGCGAAGCCGCCATGATCGGCAGGGCCGTCGGCGCTCCTGTCGTCGACGACATCGAATCCGTGATCGATGAGGCCGATGTGGTGTGCGATTTTTCGACCACAGAGCTGGGCATGGAGATACTGGATGCATGCATAAGGCATAAAAAAGCGCTGGTAGTGGGGACCACAGGCTTCAGCCCTGAGCAGAGAGAAAAGCTCGAAGCAGCCGCCGGTGAGATCCCGATCATGATTGCGGCCAATACCGACCGGATGGTCAATGTGATGAGAAAGCGACATCGAGATCGTCGACATGCACGACAACACCAAGCTCGATGCTCCGAGCGGCACCGCCCGCGAGCTCATCGAGAGCATGGGCGAAGCGGTCGGAAAGGACCTCGTGTCCGATGCCGTTTACGGCAGGCCGCTCGGCCGTCACCCGCGCGAAGAAGGCAAGGTCACCTTCCACGCCATAAGAGGCGGCGACACTCCGTCCAGCCACACCGTATTCTTCTTCGGAGAAGGCGAAAGGCTCGAGATCACCCACCACTGCCTCAACTGGAAGGGCTGTGCCAAGGGCGCCGTCAATGCCTGCATCTGGATGGCGGACAAGCCGGCCGGGCTCTACGGCATCCGCGAATCCATGGGACTGTAGTCTTCTATTATGTGCCACGCGGCTCTGATACCGTCGCAGGCGGCCGAGGTTATGCCTCCCGCATAGCCCGCACCCTCGCCTGCAGGGTATATCCCGCGTATATTGCTCTCGCCGTTTTCGTCCCGCAGTATCCTGACAGGCGACGAGCTTCTGGTCTCTACAGCAGTGACCACAGCATCAGGATCATCATAGCCGTGTATCTTCTTTGCAAAAGAAGGCACGGCTTCTTTTATTGCTTCTGCAGCAAAGTCCGGAAGCGATCCCCTTACTTTTGCGGCGGCACTGCCCGGGGCATCATCCCCGCTCAGGAATTCTCTCATGCTGCAGCGGGGCGGCGTAAAGTCCGAGCCGCCGTTTTCGAAAGCCAGCCTCTCATATTTCGCCTGGAACCTGACTCCCGCGAGCACATCATCCGACCCGAAATCCTCCGTCCTCACATCGCATAGTATGCCGCTGTTCGCGGTCCCGCTGTCGCGCCTTCTGTTGCTCATTCCGTTGACGCACAGCTCGCCTTCTGCCGTCGAGCAGACGACTACTTCTCCTCCAGGGCACATGCAGAACGAATATACACCGCGCCCGTTCGAGGCCTTGTAGTTTATCCTGTAATCCGCAGGCGGCAGTTTGCCCGCAGATCCCGCCGCCTCCACCGCATCTGTGCAGGATTCCAGATTTTCAGCGCCGTACTGCGCGGCATCGATGATCCTCTGAGGATGCTCCATCCTGACTCCTATCGAGAACGGCTTCTGCTGCATCTCAAGTCCGGCGGAGTGTATCATTGCGAATGTGTCCCTCGCGCTGTGGCCTACGGCAAGTATGAGCACATCCGTTTCTATCGTCTCAGCGCCGTCTTTGCCTGTCACATCGACAGCCTTCAGTCTTCCTTTTTCTGTGACGAGAGACCCGAGCCTTGTATCGAAGCGTATATCCCCTCCGAGGCTCTCTATCTTCTTTCTGAGATTCACTATCACGACCCGTAGAACATCGGTCCCGATATGAGGCTTAGCAAGATACATTATTTCATCTCCGGCTCCCGCGTCCCTAAACTCAGACAGAACGCGTCTGATCAGGCCGTCCTTTATCCCCGTTGCCAGCTTGCCGTCCGAGAATGTCCCTGCTCCGCCTTCTCCGAAGAGCAGGTTTGCCTCCGGATCCAGCACTTTATCCCTCCTGAATCTTTCGACAGCCTCTGTCCTGGCGTCCATTTCAGGGCCTCTTTCAAGAACTATCGGTCGGTAGCCTTGCCGGGCCAGTTCCAGTGCCGCAAAGAGCCCCGCTGGGCCCATTCCGACTACGACCGGCCGGTGGTCAAGCGTCCTGATCCCGGGCTCCGGCGCTCTCTGCGAAGCAGCCTCCGCCGCTTCATCCACTGCAGAAAGGTCCCTGTTCTTCTTCAATCTGAGTTTTTTATCTGTAATAAAATCGACCGTATATACGAACTGTATATGCGGCTTCTTTCTCGAGTCGACCGACTTTCTTCTGACCTCCCAGTCCTTTATGTCTCCCCGGGCAAGGCCGAGCTTTGAGGCTATGATCTGAGGGAGATCCTCCATCGGGACATCCGTATCTGTTTTTATCTGTGCAAGACGGTATCTCATGATCTACTTTGCTGCGATGTCATCTGCTGCGGCGAGTCCTGTCAGCCACGCGTTGCTGAGGTTGAATCCCCCGCACATGAAGTCCCTGTCGGCAAGCTCGCCCGTGATGTAAAGACCCGGCACGAGTTTTGATCCCGACGTCTCTTCGTTTATCTCGTCCACGGACACTCCGCCCATGGTGACCTGGGCTTCTTTCCAGCCCCTGATGCCTGACGGGCGGAACTCGAGAGCATGCACGCAGGATGCGATCGCATCGGTCTCCTTTTTCCCGAGTGCGGACACCGGCATACCGGCAAGCTCCGCATTACCGGATATCGCGGCTGCTTCGGCTGTGATATATTCGGCAAAAGGCGCCTTGAGCAGAGTGCACAGAAGGTCTCCCGCGCACAGCTCAGAGAACAGGCCCTCCTGCCTGTCCTTTATGTATTCTCGTATATCTCCGTCCGGAAAGAGATCGAGCCTCACCCTGAAGTCGTCGAGGCTCTCCCCCTCTTTTCTGTCGAATCTCATGAAGCGCGTCATATTGAACACGCAGATCCCCGAAAGCCCGTACTTTGTGAACTGCAGCTCGCCCGCCTCGCTGAATATCTTCGTATCTTCTCCGAAGCGCCCGTCCCTGTCTCTGTACAGAGACACGACCCCGCGGCTCCTTGTGCCTGCCAGGCTGATGCCCCGCGGCTCTCTGCCATCGTCCCATTCAGCGCAGTCTACGCCGGTGAGAGCCGGCACAGGAGACACGATGCTGTGCCCCAGCTGTTTCGCCAGTCTGTATCCGTCTCCTGTCGTGCCGTAAGACGGACCGGACTTGCCACCGCAGGCGAGCACGACATAGTCCGCTTCTGTCATCACATGGTGCTCTCCGTCTTTGTCCCTGAAGACGGACTCCACCCTGAAGCGTCCGCCGTCCTCTGCGGTCTGCACCGATGTCACCTCTTCGCCGCAGGCCGTCTTCACGCCCAGCGAGGCCGCTCTTTCAATGAGAAGTTCTGCAACATCGGCCGCCGATTCCGAATACGGATACACAAGTCCGTTTTCGTACGTCCTGGTCACGAGGCCGATCTCACGAAAGAATCTCATGATACGGCTGAAGCCTTCTGCATCTGTATTCGTGATGTTGCAGCGGCCGCTGCCTGTTGCTCTTATCTTCCGGGCAGGTCCGCTCAGCTTCTCGATGACGAGCACTTCAAGCTGAGGAGCCTCCATCCCGAGCTCTATGGCTGCGGCAAGGCCCGAC
>CACYHM010000024.1 GCA_902774195.1 uncultured Eubacteriales bacterium | reverse complement strand
TTATACTTATCGCCGGATACGCACTCTACGGAAGGCTGACCGAGAAGATCTTCGGTCCTGACGACAGGGAGACTCCGGCATATGCTGTGAATGACGGAGCCGTTCACGTGAGCGGCTCTTTTGAATGACCGGCTCATGTGGTACAATCACTATGTATGGTTATAAAAATAAACGGATTAGATATCGCATATAAGATAAGCGGACCTGAGGACGCAAAAGAGACCGCGGTCATGCTCCAGGGATGGGGCACTGACATGACGATCTACGACTCGGTGGCTGCTGCGGTAAACGACACTTACAGGGTCGTGCAGTTCGATCTGCCGGGATTCGGCTCGAGCGAGGAGCCTCCTGAGCCATGGAACGTAGAAGCCTACTGCGGCTTTTTCTGTGACTTCATGGCTTTTCTCGGGATAAAGAAGACAGCGCTCATAGGCCATTCCTACGGCGGCCGCATGATCATCAATATGGCGGCAAAGGATGAGCTCCCTTTTGAGATAACGAAGATCGTGCTGATAGACAGCGCCGGTGTCATGCCGGTCCGTTCCGCCGCACAGAACTTCAGGGTGAAGAGATACAAGGCGATGAGGAATTTCCTCATGAGCAGACCGGTCCATTCTCTTTTTCCTGAGGTCATCGATTACTGGATGAGCAAGCAGGGATCCGAAGACTACAGGAATGCCAGCCCGATAATGAAGAAATGTCTTGTAATGGCTGTCAACGAGGATCTTCAGGACAGGATGCCTCTTGTTAGACAGGAGACGCTGCTCGTCTGGGGAGATCTCGATGCCGATACTCCTATAAGCGACGCCCATATCATGGAAGAAAAGATGCCGAACGCTGCTCTTGTGGTGCTTGAGGGGACGGACCACTATTCTTTCCTGTACAAGCCCGCAGAGTTCAGACGCATACTGAGGGCCTTCCTGATCGGAGGTGCAGCATGATCGTCAGGACACTCATAACGCTCGCGCTTGCCATACCTGCGTTCTGGCTGGCGATGCGCTACAACATGCACATGTTCCAGCTCAACGTATATATGGCGGGAGAGCAGAGAGCATGGCTGAAAAAGAACAGGCGCCTGCAGTGGATACTGTATTTTGCCATGGGCCTCGGCATAGTGCGGATGCTGCTTGCGTATACCTTCGGCTGGCTGGATACCGTGCTCGATGTACTGATATGGATGACTCTTGCAGTGATCATCCTCGTATACAGGCTCATGGTCGAGATGAACTCAAAGAAGCCTCTGAAGTTCACCCCGAGAGTGAAGAGGATGATAGTCACGATCGTAGTCATATGCCTTCTCATTACGGGTGTGTTTGTGCTTCTGCACTTCACAAAAGGCCATCTGCCGCATGACCGGCTGCCTGTGAGCGGACTTCTCATATTCCTTGTCGGCTCGCAGATATGGATGAACATGCTGGCAAATCTCATCAACAGGCCGGTCGAAAAGGGTGTGAACAACCATTATATAAACGACGCGAAGCGCATCCTGAAGCAGAATCCGGATCTTGTGATCATCGGGGTCACCGGCAGCTACGGCAAGACCAGCGTCAAGTTCTTTCTCGAGACCCTGCTGAAGACCAGATACAGCACACTTGTTACGCCTGAGAGCTACAATACCCCGATGGGCATAGTCATCACGATAAGAAAGATGCTGAAGCCTACGCATGAGATATTCGTATGCGAGATGGGCGCGAGGTATGTCGGAGAGATAAAGGAGGACTGCGACCTGGTGCACCCGCAGCACGGCCTCATCACATCGATCGGACCGCAGCATCTGGATACCTTCGGCAGCCTGGAGAACATACAGAAGACCAAATTCGAACTTGCGGATGCTCTGCCTGAGGGAGGGATGCTCTTCCTCAACGGAGACAACGAATACATAAACGATCATCTTTCGGATCACGACTACGGCGAGCCGGTGTTCTATCACGCGTCGGAGACCGGGACAGGCTATCATGCGTCGGACATCTCCGTCTCGCCGCTCGGGACGGAATTCACGGTCACAACGCCGGACGGAGAAAGCGAAAGATTCAGCATGAGACTGGTCGGAGCCCACAATGTCATAAACGTCATGGGCGCCATCGCGGTGGCACACAGATTCGGCATATCGCTCGAAGAACTGAAGATACCTGTCAGAAGGCTCAGGAGCGTGCCTCACAGGATGGAGATGAAGGCACACGGAGATGTGACGATCATCGACGATGCATTCAACTCGAACCCTATAGGGTCGAAGGCTGCTGTCGAGACTCTGGCTCTGTTCGACGGCATGAGGATACTCATCACGCCGGGCATGGTAGAACTCGGAGAGGACGAGGACGAATACAACAGGAAGTTCGGGACCTATGCGGCCGAATGCTGCGACAGGATATTCCTGGTCGGCAGAAAGCATACCGAACCTATAAAAGAGGGCATACTCGAAAAGGGCTTCCCTGAGAAGCACATCGAGGTATTCGATAAGGTCGAGGACGCTATTGACCGCGCATATGCCGTAAAGACCGGGCAGCACAAGTATATCCTGCTCGAAAACGATTTACCTGATAATTACTGATGGGCGGGAGCTTGGATGATCCGCCGGGAGAGGGAACAGGAATGAAAACTAAAGTCGCGATGATGTTCGGCGGCAAGACAGTCGAGCACGAAGTTTCGGTCATATCCGGCATCCAGGCCATAATGGCCATGGATACGGACAAATACGAGGTCATACCGGTATACCTGACAAAGGACAACGACATGTATACGGGCAGCGATATCGGCGATATATCGGCATACAGGGATATACCCGCGCTTCTCAAAAGATCGCAGAGGGTCATCCTTGTAAACGAGGGAGGTAGAGCACAGCTTGTTCCGTATCCGCCGAAGGTGTTCGGATCCAAGCCGGTACAGATCGACATCGCGTTCCCGGTAGTACACGGCACGAACGTCGAAGACGGAGCCTTGCAGGGATATCTAAAGACGGCCGGAGTCCCTTTTGTCGGACCCGATGTCACATCATCCGCCATCAGCATGGACAAGTACATCACAAAGGCCGTGCTGAAGGAAGCGGGCGTGCCTGTGCTTGACGCAGTAGTATATACGCTTGCGGACTACGCTGAAATGGACGCTCTGATCGATGATGCAGAGAAAGTTGTCGGATATCCGCTTATCGTAAAGCCGGTAAATCTGGGCTCGAGCGTCGGGATAGGTGTTGCGAAGAACAGAGAAGAGTTCGTACAGGCGCTCGATGACGCGTTCATGTACGCGACGAGGGTGCTTGTCGAGCACGCGATATCGGATCTGAGGGAGATCAACTGCTCTGTGTTGGGTGATGAGAACGAGGCAGAGGCGTCGGAGTGCGAAGAGCCTCTCACATCAGGCGAGATACTGAGTTATGAAGACAAATACGTGAACAGCGGCGGCAAGAAGGGAGGGACCAAAAGCGGAAGCGGCTCCAAGGGCGCAGGCATGGCCAACCTTTCGAGAAAGATCCCTGCCGACCTTTCTCCGGAGAAAAGAGAAGAGATAAGGAAGATGGCGGTAAAGGCCTTCAGGGCTCTTGGCTGCAACGGAGTATCGAGGATAGACTTCATGATAGACGAAGCGACAGGGAAACTGTATTTCAACGAGATAAACCCTATACCGGGATCGCTCTCGTTCTACCTCTGGGAGCCTGTCGGAGTGCCGTACAAAGAGCTGCTAGACCGGATGATACAGCTGGCTCTCAAAAGGATGAGGACTGAGGAAGCTCTCACGTTCACATTCGACACGAACATACTTGCAAACGCCAATCTCGGCGGAGGCAAAGGCGGCAAGAACTGAAGAAGAACGGAGAAAAATGCGTACCGCATGATGGATCCGGCTCCGGCTGTGCAGCCGGAGTTTTTTGTGCAAAAGCCGTACAGCCTGAGGCGACAGAACGGAAAAATTGTTAGCACTCTCTTTAAAAGAGTGCTAAAAAAGTCTTTACAAGCGTTGCAAAATGGGGTATCATGGATTTGGAAAAAATACTTGCGGCCAAAAATGGTCCATATAAAGGGGGTGAAAACCACATGAATATCGAAAAATATACAAACAATGCACAGCAGGCTGTCATGGACAGCCAGAACATCGCTCTCGCCGAGGGCAATCCAAACATAGACGGCGAGCACATACATCTTGCGCTGCTGAAGCAGGAGGACGGACTTATCCCGAAACTGCTGCAGTCGATGGGCGTGAACATCATCGCGGCCATTCGCGACGTTCAGGCAGAAGTGGACAAGATGCCGAAGGTATCCGGAAGCAATTCGCAGCCGGGGCTGACACCGAGATTCTCCAAGCTCCTCATGAACGCCGAGAAGATATCGGAGAATCAGTTCAGGGACGAGTATGTAGGGGTCGAGTCGATCTATATCGCCCTGCTTGAAGAAAAAGGTACGCCGAGCGAAAGAGTATTCATAAGATACGGCATAACAAAGGAAAAGTTCCTCGAAGCTCTGATAAAGGTGAGAGGCAACCAGAGGATCACAAGCCAGGATCCTGAAGGCAATTATGATGCTCTTGCCAAGTACGGCAGAGATCTTGTCGAAATGGCGAGATCAGGCAAGATCGATCCGGTGATCGGAAGAGACGCTGAGATCCGCCGAACAATACAGATCCTTTCCAGAAGGACGAAGAACAACCCGGTACTCATAGGCGAGCCGGGTGTTGGAAAGACCGCTGTCGTCGAGGGCATTGCCATGCGTATCATGAAGGAGGACGTGCCTGAGGGCCTCAAGGACAAGACAATCTTCGCCCTGGACATGGGATCTCTTATCGCGGGCGCCAAGTACAGAGGCGAATTCGAAGAAAGACTCAAGGCGGTGCTGAACGAGATCGAAAAGTCCGACGGGCGCATCATCCTGTTCATCGACGAGATCCATAACATCGTCGGCGCAGGCAAGACCGAAGGATCGATGGATGCGGGCAACCTCTTAAAGCCTATGCTTGCAAGAGGAGAGCTTCACTGCATCGGCGCCACGACCCTCGATGAATACAGAAAATACTTCGAAAAGGATGCAGCCCTCGAAAGAAGGTTCCAGAAGGTCATGGTGGATCAGCCGAGCGTTGAAGATACCATATCCATCCTGAGAGGCATCAAGGAGAAGTACGAGACGCACCATCATGTCAATATCTCCGACGGCGCTGTCATAGCCTGTGCGGTCCTCTCGGACAAGTATATAAGCGACAGGTATCTGCCTGACAAGGCCATCGACCTGATGGATGAGGCTGCGGCCCGCATACGTACCGAGATGGACAGCAAGCCGACAGAACTCGACGAGATCGCAAGGAAGATCACCCAGCTCCAGATGGAGCGTGAAGCTCTCGCTAAAGAGGAAGACAAGGGATCGAAGGCGAGACTCGAGGTGCTTGAAAAAGAACTTGCCGAGCTCAAGGCCGAAAGCGATGTCATGACCGCTCAGTGGGAGAACGAAAAAAACGAGATACTTGAATTCAACGAACTCAAAAAGCAGATAGAGGACGTGAAGCGCGAGATCGAAGAAGCTGAGAGGAGCGCGGACTACGAGAAGGGTTCGCAGCTCAAATTCGGAGTCCTTCCTGAACTGGAGAAACAGCTGGAAGAGAAAAAAGCAGCGAATGAGAATAAGAATGAAAACAGCCTGCTTCAGGAAAACGTCACCGAAGAGGAGATAGCAGAGATAGTTTCCAGCTGGACCGGCATACCTGTAAGCAAGCTGGTCGAGACGGAACGCGATAAACTGCTCAGGCTGCCTGATATACTCCACGAGAGAGTCATAGGCCAGGAAGAGGGCGTAAAGGCCGTCTCAGAGGCGATACTTCGCGCAAGAGCGGGGCTCAAGGACGAGAACAGACCGATAGGATCGTTCATATTCCTCGGACCTACGGGAGTCGGAAAGACCGAACTCGCGAAGGCTCTGTCGGAATCGCTGTTCGACACCGAACGCAACATGATAAGGATAGACATGTCCGAATACATGGAGAAGCACTCAGTCTCGAGACTGGTAGGAGCGCCTCCGGGGTACGTCGGATATGACGAGGGCGGCCAGCTGACAGAGGCTGTAAGAAGAAAGCCGTACAGCGTCATACTGTTCGACGAGATCGAAAAGGCCCATCCGGACGTGTTCAACATACTGCTGCAGCTGCTCGATGACGGCCGTCTGACCGACAACCAGGGCAGGACGGTGGACTTCAAGAACACCATAGTCATCATGACATCGAATATCGGCAGCATGGAGCTGATCGACAACATGAAGGAAGACGGCACCATAGATGAAGAAGTCAAGGAGAGGGTCATAGCTCAGCTCCGTCAGAGCTTCAGACCGGAATTCCTGAACCGTGTAGACGACATAATACTGTTCAGCGCTCTCACGAAGGATCAGGTCAAGGGCATAATAGAGCTCCAGGTCAGAGACATTCGCGAGAGGCTCAAAGACAGGGACATCGATCTTGAGATCACGGATGCCGCGATGGAATTCATAGCCGACGAGGCGTACGACCCGCACTACGGCGCCAGACCTATCAAGAGATATCTGCAGAAGCATGTCGAGACGGAAGTCGCAGAGGGCATCATCAGAGGAAATATACTGGACGGACAGACTCTGATATGCGATACTGACGGTGAGAAACTGACGTACAGATCGGAAAACAGGGCATGATCGTCCAAAGAAAGGCGGGACCCGCATGAAAAAAGTAATGGCTATGATAATAGTTCTGCTGCTGATAGTGATCGCCGCCGGGGGCGGATGGTATTACATGCAGCAAAAGAAGCAGCCTCATGTAGACGCGGAGCGTCTCAGGGAAAGGATAGAGGAGGCTTCCGAGCTTACGACCGCGAAGTCTTTCTACTCGGGCATAGTGCGCTTCGAGGAAGGCAGCGTCCCGCTGATCGACAAGAACAGCTTTTCGATGAAGTACGATGCCGTGATCAGCGCTGGTTTCGACCTTGAAAAGGTGGACATAGACGTCACCGATGAAGAGGTCATCGTAAAGGTCCCGAAGGCTGAGATACTGGGCATAAGCATAGACCCGGATTCGCTGGAATTTTACGACAACAAATTCTCTCTGTTCAAGACAGACAGAAAGGAAGCCACAAAACAGGCTCTCGTGGAGGCTGAGAAGGATGCTGAAAGGAACGCGTCCGAAAAGGGCCTGATCGAAGAGGCCGATAAAAGGGCTGAAGTCATTTTCAGGGGCATACTGTCTGACGGCATAGGCTCAAGAAAGGTCGTAGTCGAGCGCATCTGACATTAGCAGACGCACAGGACGCCATAATAAGAACAAGTCAAAAGAGGCTGCCGCGGCAGCCTCTTTGATATGCATTTTTCAGTGTTACTTTTCTATGCCGACTATGCTGACTTCTCCGGATTTCAGCACTTCTTCGCTTCCGTCCTCATATCTTACGATCAGACCGCAGTCTTCATCGAGGCCGGTCGCATGTGCTTTTCTGACGATGTCATTCTTGGAGATCTCGATATCTTTGCCAAGCACGATCGACCGCTGCCTGTATGACTCGAAGTGATCATCTGTAGAAGGACTGTTGTAGTATGCCATGAAGCGGTTGAGCACTTCGGCAGCCAGCTGGTTCCTGTTGCCGGCTGACGGATGGTCGAATACGCTGCCAGCCTTGTCTGAAAGATCTTTTGGAAAGCCTCCCTTAGGCCTGTACGCGTTGATTCCTATACCGACTATAACGCACTGGAGCTTGCCGTCTTCGAGTCCGTAAGAAGCTTCGCTCAGGATGCCGCAGACTTTTTTATCGTTGATGAACACATCATTGACCCATTTGATGCCTGCGTTCTTTCCGGACAGCTTCTCTATTGCTTCACATACGGCAACAGCCGCCATGGTGGTGAGTCTCAGGACCTGAGTGCCCGGATAGGCGGCAGGCTTCAGGATGATGCTCATATAAATGCCGGTATCGGCAGGGGAGAAAAAGCCTCTGCCTCTGCGTCCGCGGCCCATCGTCTGGGCGCCGGCGATCGCTGTATAGCCTTCATCTTCGCCGTTTGCGGCCTTTTTCATGCATACGTTATTGGTGGAATCCACCGTTACGAAGACTTCAGGACGAAGCTGCCGGGCATCTTCATCCAGATGATTGCGTATGCCCTGAACGGAAAGGATATCCGAATTCTTCGCAAGACAATATCCTCTGTTGGTTACCGCTTCTATTTCGTATCCTTCGCTTCGCAGCTTCTTGACAGCCTTCCATACAGCTGTTCTGGATATCCCGAGATCGGAGGCGATCCTTTCGCCTGATACAAAAAACCCCCTGTTCTTTTCGAACAGTTCCAGGACAGTATCCTTAGTACTCATGATTTCCTTCTTTCTCTTTCAGACCGCGAAAAAACGCAGTTCCTATCTTGACTTGAGTTTACCTCTTGAGACCGGTGTTATCAACCCAGTTGACAATGTGGTTCACAATAAATACATAAAAAGATAACAAAAGGACCGGGCAGAAGGATTTATGTTACAATCATAGCGGAGGACAGGACAGATGAATAAACCCGAATTACTCGCTCCGGTAGGAGGCAAGCCGCATCTGATAGCGGCAGTCAATAATGGCGCTGATGCGGTGTACATGGGAGGCATGGCTTTCAACGCAAGGATATTTGCGGATAATTTCAGTGATGAAGAGCTGCCTGATGCCATCAATTATGCGCATGCGCATGGGGTGAAGGTATATATGACCATCAATACTCTGGTAAATGACGGCGAGCTTGCCAGGGCCTTCGAGTACTGCAATTACATTTACGGCACGGGCGTGGACGGAGTGATAATCCAGGACTTCGGGCTTGCGAGACTTCTCAGGAAGTACCTTCCGGATCTGCCTCTTCACCTGTCCACGCAGGGCACACTGTACAATACGGAGGCTGCGGATACCGTCTCGAAGCTCGGTTTCAGCAGAGTGGTGCCTGCAAGAGAATTAAGCCTCGCAGAGATCACTGAACTTGCAGGACACTGCAGATCTCTGGATAAACCGATGGATGTTGAAGTATTCGTACACGGAGCGCTGTGCATGTGCTATTCGGGACAATGCCAGATGAGCAGGGTGACGGGAGGCGGCAGCGGCAGGACCGGAAACCGCGGCACCTGCGCCCAGCCGTGCAGGCATGCGTATACTGATGAAAAAGGCAATACGTACTATGCACTGAGTCCTAAGGACCTCTGTCTCATAGAACGCATACCGGACCTTGCGATGAGCGGAGCATCTTCGTTCAAGATCGAGGGAAGAATGAAAAGCCCTGAATATGTCGCCATAGTCACAAGGACCTACCGCAAATACATCGATCTGTTCGACAGGCTGGTGAGAGAGCACGGCGAAGAGGCGGCCAGGGACATGTACTCGGTAGATGAGGACGACATGCTCGAGCTCAGACAGATATTCAACCGCGGTGATTTCACAGAAGG
>CACYHM010000023.1 GCA_902774195.1 uncultured Eubacteriales bacterium | reverse complement strand
CATCAAGATCTTTTTCGCTGAAGCCGCCGCCTGCGATTGCGTTTTCCAGCAGGACGGCCTCTTCATCAAAAAGACCGTATTTACGCAGCAGCTTGCCGGTTTCCGAATACAAAGGCAGAAATGCCGGCTCCTTTTTTATTCCTGCGTACAGATTTATCAGTGAATAGCGGTCATCTTTCAGTTCCTGAAGTTCATACTCATCTTTCTGCTTTTCGTTTTCATTGCCGATCCCGTCTGCCAGCCGATCGATCAGTTCGGCTGACTCAGGCGACCCCCACCGGACCCGGTCTTCAGCGATCAGATCAATGAGCACAGAAGACTTCTGCAATAATTTCCGCATATGATCCCGGTCCGCCTTGTCGTAATGCGTCAATGTCAACTTATCACTGTCCGGGTTCTCTTCGCAGACAGTTACAGTTTCTGCAGGCTCTGACAATACGGCTGACTCATCCCGGGCCGATGGCTCTGCGGAAAGTCCCAGACGTTCAAAAACGACAGAACACTGATCATAAAACTCTTCATCTGACAGATGATACTTCCAGACAGCCTCCTGTGCGGCGAGTCTCAGCTGCAGTCCTCCCGTCAGATTTGTTTCCTCAAGGTAAACTGCAAGAAACGGTTTGCCTGTATCCAATGCATGATCGATCTCACGCCTGACCTTCGCCAGTGCCTCCGACCGCGGAGACAAAAATACCAGGAAGAGCACTGCATGTTCCAGTGCATGTGTGACAGTATCTGCCTTTTCATCACCGGGAACTGTTCCATCGTCATACCAGACACGATATCCCCGGTCCCGGAACTGCCTGATGATCCCGGACACCTCATCGGCGTCTGCAAGTGCATAGCTTATGAAGATATAATTGAAATCCAGCAGTCCCATATTGCCTCCCTGTAATCAGCCGTCGTACCGGGCAGGATATCACAGCTGAAGGTGCGGTAACTGTATGCGTCGCACTCATCCGGTGTGAAGCTGTATCCGGTGAGCCGGCAGAAGGCGAATGCCGCAACACTGTGATCGGAATCGTGCAGCGACGCTGTTAAAACGTCACGGTCCTCTTCCGCTCCAAGCGGAATGCCGTTTCCGTCCGTGTTGATTACTGGCGAGACGATGCTCAGGTATCCGATCAGCTCTCTGTCCTTATCTTCGTCAAGGCCCATGATATCCCTGCGGGAGATATCTCCGCCTATTATCCTTTTCCAGTTGTCATCTCTGAATACCTTTACACCCATATCAGATATCACTCATGTCGACCCTCTGTCCGACGATGCCCTGAATGATGTTTTCTGCCTGGCGCTTTTCGCTGCTGTTTCCTTTCATGAAGCGGGCCAGCTCATGCCTTGCCACTCTTTTCTCTGCAGCCTGAACGTTCTTTCTGAGTCTTTCGTTCTCAGGATCGCGCTCGAGCAAACGCCGGTACAGAGCCAGTGAGAGTTCCATGAAGCGCAGATCCGTCTTTCCCCAGCCGAAATAGAGATATGCAAGGGAGTCTTCGACGGAAGCCAGAGCCATCCGGCAGCTTTCTTTCTCCGGATGCTTCTCCGATATCTCTTTGAAGAGCTCGTACGCACGTATCAGCCTTATCGGCTCCCCCCTGTTGCCGCATTTCCAGGAATCGAAGGCGGCCTGCTCTGCCATCGCGTCGTATGCCCTTTCCCATTCAGCATTGTCCGGTTCCTCATCCAGCAGAGCTTTATAAGCCTCGCAGGCACGGAGGAAAAGATCAGCTCTAAGTCCGGCAGGCTCATCGGCAGATTTTGACGCTTCGGCGGCATCCCGGTACATACCTGCAAGCTGCTCTCTTTCCTCATCCATTCTTGCGATGTAACTGCTGCTCTCCGGATAGGCAAGACGTGCCGCCAGGGCATCATCCATAACGAGAGCGCGTTCCAGCATATCGATATCCCCGCTCATTCCGCGGTCGTGATACGCATCAGCCAGTATCTCTTCGATCCGGCCGCGCTCCGAAGCATAGAACCAGTCCTCTGGATCGAACTTCGCGAGCAGGCAGTAGCCGTCATAAGCCGTCTGAAGACTTTCGATATCCCCGTCTTCTCCTGCGGCAGCAAGGTCGTCCATCAATACAGGATCCGCCGGCAGCTCTGAAACGTCCGGAGATCCGGCGGAATCAAGAAGGACCAGCATGGCATCTTTCAGCGTTCGTTTGCTGAAAAGCGAACCTTCCTCTTTATCTACGGCAGCAGCAAGCTCCAGCGCTTTACGGGCGTATTCTGCGGCCGCAGCATCGTCTCCCCTGGATCTGCTGATCTCTCCGATACTGTGGTATATCATCATGCGTCCTTCATCCGTGCCGTCAAACTTCTGGTTTTCGACTTCATCATAAAGATCGAGCGCCTGTTCAAAATAGTCCTCGATGCCGGCACCGTCGGCATCCGCCCCCATCCTGAGATATGAGCTTCCCAGAAACTGGCAGAACTGCGCCTTCAGGTGTTTGAAATATATCAGCTCAGGATCATCAGTTTCGTAATCTTCGATCAGTTCCAGGCCCTTATCAAAATGAACGACGGCCTCGCCCCATTTGCCCGCCCGGTATGCCAGCGACCCGGCCAGCTGCTCCGCTCTGATCCTGTAGATATCAAAGGCGGAACAGTAGTTGCAGGCGGTGAAATATCTGTCGGACAGCCTTTTCGAAAGCCCGTGATCGCCCATTCTTTCGGCGAGCAGCGCTGCATTGTAGCATGCTTCCATCTGGTAGACATAAGAAGCGATGTCGCCGGCAGTCATCTTTCCCGACAGAGACTTCTCGTACGCCCGGAGGGCCTTCTCGTCTTCCACGACAAACTCCCAGTTTTTTCCTGCTTCAAGCCATGCGCTGACATAACGCGGATCGGCTGTCCTTTCTTGAGCATCCGGCATCTGCTTCTCCAGATGCTCCGCATAACGCTCCGACCATTCTGCCGCTTCGCGGTAGTCCCTCTCAACGCCCGTTCCGGTCCTGTACATGTCAACAAGCTTTTTGTATGCTTCGTCCACGCCGTCAGCAGCTGCCGATGTTATGAGCGAAAAAGCTTTTTCCGGATCCGCTTCAAGATCCACTCCGTTCAGATATGCCAGACCGATATAGTAGCGGTGCTCCGGATCGTCATTGAATGTCAGGGAAAGCTCCGTTCTCACCTTCTCCGCGATCAGATCCGCATACTCATCAGAACACTTCCAGCGTTCCGGTATACCGGGGTAATGAGCCTCCAGCGCGGCATCATCTGTTTCGACTGCAACGACAGGCATGACCGTACGTCCCGCCTCCACCGCCATGGGGTATTCCTGTTCCATGACGTAGTTGCCTTCTTCCAGAATATTCGGAGTGACTACGAGTGTGAAGAGTGAGCTGCGGTCGAATGCCTGACGTATGGAATCATTGAAATCCTCGCCCGGAGTCAGGAACTCATCGTACCAGACCGCGGCATCGCGGCAGGACGGATCCCTGTGGATGAGCCGCATAACCTCCCGGGCATGAGCACGGTCTTTTTTACGGTAGCTCAGAAAGATATATCCGCCAAAGGATTCCCGGATCTTCGTCAGGGTCTCATCTCTCAGGAGGACCGAATCAAGAAAGGTCTTCAGTTTTGTCTCAAACGGGAGCGCCGTGGGATCGCTGTCCACGGCAGACAGACACTGGAGATCTCCGCACTTCCCGTTGAACAGTTCTTCAAGTCCCGGCTCCTCAAGTACCGGGAGGACCGGGATGCGGTTCTTTACGGCGAAGGCGAACTCCGTATCTCTGGCGCGGTTATCTTCCGTCAGGAACTTACGCGTTACCGGGATGACAAAAATATTCATATGCGACAGGTCAAAAAGCCAGTCCTCCGCCTCTCCGGAAGGAATCTGCCCTGCAGCTCCCCCGTCATCCGGGTACCATAACGAGATGTCAGGGTAGCAGACAGCAAGGCTTGCCGCAATGCTGTCAAAGAACTTTTCGTGATCGCCCGGCGCAGCGCAGTAGTATACCTTCTGTGATCCCTTGACCGAACCGCGTCCGAGTTGTTTGTACTTCAGGCTGATCATATGAGTTCCTCTCTTTGCTCATTCAATCCAGTTTATATATCCTCAGTCCGTCGAACTTTTTTATCAGCTTCAGCATGCTGTTGAACGGCTTATAGTCTTTCTCCCTTTCCTCTAAAGGCAGAGCTTCATAGTGCGCAAAGATCTCTTCTCTTTTCGGCTCTCCGTCCATGGTCAGCCGGTGCATGCGCAGCTGCTCGCGAAGGGCTTTCCTTGCCGTTGCTTCATCTCCGTACTGTCTGATCATTTCTTCCGGCAGTTCCGCTGTTTCATACAGGTCGCCTCTGACCCATCCCATGGAGATGTGCTCTCTGATCCAGCGCTCATGCTCCAGCGGTGCAATAACTGCAAGCTGTTCCTTTGAAAATCTGCTGACCATTTCATAATCCACCGGACGGTCGGTATAGAAACATCCGAGAACATCCAGATAACGGCTGAAGCTCTTCGCCTGGTTGATATTTGAAAGCTGGTACTCGAGCGAGAGTTCCTCGAACGCCTTCTCGAGTTCTTCCGTCGGCACAGCGCCCTCTTTCCCCTGATAGGAATATCTGGCATTCAGCGCGACAGCGAAGTCGTACAAATGCAGGAAGTCGCTGTTGGAAAGATATGTATGCTTGCTTTTCCTGTCGACCTTCGCAGTGCTCGGAACTACCGTCAGCGGGATGTCCGTCGTATCTATGATCTTTTCGATATCCCCGGTGAAGCGCTCTTCTTTTTCAGCCATGTCCGAATATGCCTTCAGACGCGGGGCTTTTCCGTTTTCTCCAGCTTTCTCCCATGCGCGGTACTCCAGCTTGAAGCGGTCGATCTTTTCCTGCTCATCCTGATCGTAGTAATAGATCACGCGTATAGCATTGTCCGAAAAGTCGAAAGCCGCCGCCATAGGATGCAGTTCCGTGCGGGAGTTCCTGCCGTAAGCCGTACGGTCCCAGCACTGCAGCTCATCGCAGAGCATGAGCAGATAAGCGAGCGGATGCGTCTCCATCAGGAGCGGCCCTTTTGCGTTTTTATCTTTATAAAAAGATATGGCGAATTTGTAGAGACTGTTGTGGAGAAGGATCGCCGTAAGTGCATCCACATGCATCTCATTCAGCGCATCGATGCCGAGCGAGTTCACGGTCTCCCTGAAGAGGCGGGTCGCACTGAAGTAGGCGTGATCCATAAAGTATCCGAACTCATCCGGAGCTATCGGTTTGTTGTGGATAGTATTAAGGAGATAATCTTCTGTCACATCATATGGCTCGCCGAGTTTGTCTGCGATACCGAAAGCAAAGAGCTCCTCGGTCGTAGAGAACCTCTTTCCGTAGAGCTTCTCAAAATGCTTCTTTGCTTCATCTCCCAGTGCCGTGATCGCGTCCACATCATGATAGGCAATAAAAAGACTTCCCTTTCCTCTCTTTTTGCCTTTTGCCTCATAGTAGGACAGGACCTGCTCAAACGGCAGCTCAAACGGATAGCCTATATCATGGAAGAGAGATGTGAGTCCCCAGTACTCGAGGAAGCAGCATGCAGCCGCGTGATCCACGGTTTTATTTGCTTCATCTGTATCAAAGCCATAGGACTTCTTGAAGGCCATACGGTATGCATCGTTTGTCTCATATACCGCGAGTCCGAGAGCAAACACATATACCGAATGTGAATAATGGTCGCGGTGCTTCATGAGAAGCGAGCTGGCGTTCGTCTCGAATTCCGACAGCAGCTCTACCATTTTCTTTGATTTGCCGTAGTGTCCGAAGAACATTTCCAGATAGCAGTAGTATATGGTATACGCGTCCTCAGCCACGCCGGAGTCGATGAACTTTTCCAGTTCACGTTCCAGACAGAGGCGGTTCACATCCATCTGCATATTGTACGGTATCTGGCCCGGGTGCAGGCTCGTACCAAGAAGCTTCCCTCCGGCCTTCTCTTCGTTTTCTGTTTTTTCATCAAAGCGAAGACCCTCGCACCGCTCATGAAGAAAGCGAAGAGATGCGGATTTCAGATCGTTGGGATCATCTGTAACTGCAAGTCCCGGCTGCAGCAGCCCTGCATCTTTTCCGAAAGTCTTTACCTGCTTCTGTCTTTCCGTCTCAAATGCTGTATATGACATAGACTCTTACTCCTTGATCACAGACTGAATTGTTAACTCGTGCTACAGTTAAGTTTAGCATAGCAGATGATGCATTAACTACATAGACATATCTTTGTCATTCTCTTCAACATTCTTTTCCAGACCCGGATGTTGCTGACGCAATATGTAGTATAATTATATGAGATACCAGTCAGGTTTTAGCGGGGGGGACTTTATCATGGAATTCTTAAGACAAAACCAGCTGGATATAATGCTGTTTCTGAGCGGCATTTGTGCGATCCTTGCGTTCATGACCCTGGCGATGAGTTCTGAATCGAACAGGAAGAAGAGCATCCTGGCACTCATGGAGCTGTCAGCCATGCTTCTGCTGCTGTCTGAACGCTTCTCATACATCTACAGAGGAGATCCCGGCGAACTCGGCTTCCTCATGGTCAGGCTGAGCAACGGACTGGTGTTCTTCCTTCAGCTGTTCATCCCTCATCTCGTCACGGAGTACATGAGAGTGATGCTCAGGGAAGATGCCGGACTTGAGCACGATTCGCCGCTGCTGCAGGCCGCAGAAGTGGTGTTCGGCGCTGGGACGTTCCTCATCATCGTCAATCAGTTCATCGGCGTTTACTACACTATCGATGAAAGCAACCTGTACCACAGGGCCCCGGGCTTCGTGATCGCATACATCTTCCCTCTGCTTATCGTTATCCTGCAGGAAGCAGCCATATTCAAATACCGTGACCGTCTCGACAGCAGGACCGCTGTCTCGTTGATGGCAGGCATCACGCTTCCGACCCTGATCTCAATAGTCCAGATATTCACCTACGGACTTTCGCTCACGAGTATCAGCATGGTCGTTGTCGTCATAATTTTCTACACGTTCGCGCTCAGAGATCTGATCAGCGCGGTCGAGACCGCCCGGAGAAACGAGCTCGAATCCCACAAGGAAGCTGAGAAAAGAGAAGCCGCCATGTTCGAGCAGACCGCGGAGTCGCTCGCAAACGCCATCGACGCGAAGGACCGGTATACTCACGGCCATTCCACAAGAGTAGCTTCTATTTCGAGGCAGATCGCAGAAAGAGCCGGACTTCCCGAAGAGGAATGCAGGAAGATCTATTTCTCGGCACTCCTGCACGACGTCGGCAAGATAGGTGTGCCGGACGTGATCATCAACAAAGAAGGAAAGCTGACTGACGAGGAATTCGAGCACATCAGGCAGCACCCTATTCTCGGCTACCAGATACTGTCGAGCATCAAACAGTCGCCTGAGCTGAGCGTGGGAGCTCACTATCATCATGAGCGCTATGACGGCAAAGGGTACCCGGACGGGCTGAAGGGAGAAGAGATACCGGAGACAGCGCGCATAATCGCTGTGGCCGATGCATACGACGCCATGACATCCTCAAGGAGCTACAGAAAAGAGCTCTCCTATGAGAAGACAAAAGAAGAGCTCCGGAAAGGCATGGGCACACAGTTCGATCCGAAGTATGCACAGATAATGCTGGACATCATCGAGGAAGGCGCTGACAGGCAATGAAGATACTCTGCATCGGCGATTCGAATACGTACGGATACGATCCCAGGTCGTACATCGGCTCGAGGTATCCTGAAGAAGTGCGCTGGGCCGGCAGGCTCAGGGGCCATGAGGTGATAAACTGCGGTCTCAACGGTATGACTGTCCCGCGCGATCACAGGAGGCAGCTCGGACTCATAGATCTGCATGAGCCTGATCTGGTCACTGTGATGCTTGGCACCAACGACCTGCTGAGCGGCCTGAGCGCAGATGAGATCTCAGAGCGCATGGGACGGTTCCTCGATTCGCTGATGAGCGCGGGCAGGCCGGTGCTGCTCATCGCCCCGCCGGTGCTCAAGTGCGGCGACTGGGTGACGGACGATGAGATCATCTGGGAATCCGAGGACCTCGGAGACAGGTACCGCGAGCTTGCAAAGGTCAAAGGATGCAGCTATGCGGACTCAGGCGAATGGGGCATCGATGTGACTTTCGACGGAGTGCACTTTTCGCCTGAAGGGCATGCGGTATTCGCGCAAAGGCTGGAGGAAGTCCTCAAAGCCCGGGAATTGAAATAGGCTCCGAACCATAATTCAGTTCGGAGCCTTTTTGCCTGGTATAAAAACCAACATTATTGCTCATACCAGAAGCAATCGCCGCACTTACGGCACTTATACTCTGTCAATACCTTCGTAAATCCGATGTTTTTCTGCATTTCATATTTATATACCTGTGTGCTGCTGCAGTACGGGCATTTCTTCTCTGAAGTCACTGCATAATCTTCTTCGCTCACCGTACCGCCGGAAACTGCATCCAGCTGTTCAGATGATAGTTCGCTTACCGTTGCTTTGTTGATCTTTGCATACTCTTTTTCCATAGTTTTATTCCTTTCTGTCCTGCCGGCATCTGCCGCTTATGCTAAAACGAGCAGTAATCATTGAAATGGATATCTCCCATATCTTATACGATCTAAAGACCATACGGAGACATGGCAAGATGTCCATACATCCTCTTTAAAAAGAATCCTAACGGTTATAATATATACTTGTAGCACAAAATTATTCATATAAGCCAGAAAAACAAACGAGCAAGGAGATAACGGTGGATAAAAGCACTGATAAAGAGAAGATCATCGAGAAGATCGTAGTTGTATTCATGCTGGCATACGGCATCCATTACTTCGGATATTTCATAAGGATCAGATATTTCAACCTGATCGGATCCATGGCGCTGGATGAAGGTCTCGCTCACGCTCTCAAGTATCTCGGTCATCTGTTCTTCTTCGGAGCGATGATGATATATGCCTGGGCGGTAAAAAAAGACAGGCACTACTTCTTCTCATTCTGCAAAGAACGCTCAGCAGATAAGCTGAAATACGGCGTGTTCGGCCTTTTGTTCGGCGCATTCATCATGGGGGCATGCGTCTTTGCCGCAAGCATGCATGGTGATATCGAGATCAAAGGCTCATCCGGGGGAAATCTCGCGGTCCTTCTCTTTGCTGCGGTCTGCGTGTTCATTCAGTCGACCGTAGAAGAGATACAGGACAGGAGTTTCGTTTTCGGCAAAATGTACGGCGAAGGCGTCCCGTTCATACCGGCTTTGGTCGTAAGCTCATTTTTCTTCTCATATCTCCATGCAGCGAATCCGGGGTACGGCATCGTGCCGTTCATCAACCTGCTCACCTCCGGGGCGATGTATGTACTGAGTTACCGTTATTTCGGCAGCCTCTGGTTCGCGATGACGGCTCATACTGCATGGAACTATATGCAGGATTTCATATTCGGGCTTCCGGACAGCGGCAAACCTGCTGCAGTGTCTTTCATGGAGACAACAGTCAACGGTTCGAGCTTTTTCTATGACAAAGACTTTGGCATAGAAGGAAGCTGGATGTCTGTCAGCATCCATATCCTTGCGTGTCTGTTCATCTTTATGATAGGACGCAATATGAGCAGGAAAGCCGGATCATAGTGTTCCTCCTCGTATCCTACAACCTTTAGCTTTCACTATATATACCCATCAACATCTCAGTTGAGACATCCACCGGTTGTGACCTCATAGCTCCTTTATCATTCACAAGTTTATCATAGATACAAAGATCCCGAAAATCAATGAACCAAAATCAATGAAAAACGGCCGCCTTGTGTAAGACGACCGATTCATGGCATCACTACTTTTTTACAAGCAGATCTCAGAGGATCTCTGAGATCCGCGTCTTCATAATCTTATCTGTCAGTTCTCTGCCGTGCACCCGCAGCGTTCCCAGAGTCTATTTAAGCTTATCTTGAAGGAGCTTGCGGGCAGTCCAGATGTCTCCGAACTTCCCGTTTACTTTGTACAGATTTTTACGTCCCCTATATGCATAAACTTTGACACCGACCTTCTCCCAGGCCTTGACGACTTCCTGGTATGCATCCTCATCTTTCTCAAGAGTTTTCGCGTCGTATGCCTGGCAAAGACCAAGCTGGCTGAGCATTTGGCTGTCGTAACTCAGTTCACCGAGGTAGCCTCCCGAAACGCCATCAAGCTGTTCCGGATCAAGCTGCTCGTTTTCATAATTCTTAAGGTCATCCATGTTCAGGTTTTTCTTGTCTTCCATTTCGATTGCCTCCATTCTATTCCCGGAGATCCCTTCTTTCCGGTATTACAGACTCAATTCTATTTAGCAGTATTTCTCATGCCTTCTTTGATCCATCCTACTCTACAATAATTTACAAATAAACGAAACAGATGAGACAAAGTAACTACACTTTCCATGACTCCGACTGCTCCTGCCGGCTTGTCGATCATCAGGACAAGTCTCGAACGAGGCTCTTCTGTGCGAGTTCTCGCCTGTGACAAAAACAGTGCGATACTCTCTACACAGCTATATGTCCCTGCCGCTTAATCGATGCTCGTTGCATTCATTCCGAGACTGCTGAATTCCGCCG
>CACYHM010000022.1 GCA_902774195.1 uncultured Eubacteriales bacterium | reverse complement strand
ACGTTGACGAAGATCACGGCGAATGCGGAGTAGATCAGCGTCCTTCCGATGGCCGCCCAGAAGTAGGCGTCCTTGAACGCGGATACGTAGTTTGCGAAGCCTACGAGCGGCTTCTCGGCGCTTACGCCGTCCCAGCTTGTGAAGGTCAGGAACAGTCCGTAAATGAACGGAATGATTATGACCATGCAGAACAGGATGAGCGCAGGACCTGCAAACATAAGGAATTGCTTTGACTTGTAAGCCATTGTGTTTCTTTCCATTTCAGTCCTCCTTTCCTATTCCGGATGACGCTCCAGCGTCTTGGTGTGCCAGTATGTCTCTATGTCCTTTGCGAAGCCGCTGCGGTCGCTGATGCCCGCAAGATACTTCTGGAACATGGCGCCCAGGATTGCGAAGTGATCGTCAGGCAGGTAATTGTAGTTCGGGATCAGCTTGCCGGCATTGGTGTACTTGCTTACCGATGCTCCCAGAGGGTCGCTGATCGGCAGCGTGACGTTCGAGAACGCCGGTACGAGCGCGCAGTCGTTCACGAGGAATGACTGTCCCTTTTCGTTGTATACCAGCCAGTTCAGGAAGTCCTTGGCCTGCTGGCGCTGCTCATCAGAGGTATTGGCCGAGTTATCGATAAAGAAATACTTCGAGCCGCCTCCCACGAGCATCTCGTTCATGCCGTCGTCCATGTCCTGAGGGACCGGCATGATGCCCATGTTCTCGGTATAGTCGAACTGGTTGATCTGGGACCAGTCCCAGTTGCCTCCGAACATGAATGCGATCTCGCCCTCGGCAAGCTTCTTCTCGGAGACCTCACGTTCTGCCGAGATGGCGCTTTCCTTCGCGTAGTTGTTGTCCTTGAGAACATCGAAGGTGTCCATGAGCGAGTTGAATTTCTCGTTCTTCATGAGCTTGACCTTGTTCTTGCTGAGATCCATGAGGAATGCGTCAGGGTCCTCCTGCTCCTCATACACCTGCGCAAGGTAGTGAGCTCCGAGCGACCAGTCTTCCTTCATGACTCCGGTAGGAGCCTCCATGCCGCCTTTTTTGAGATCTTCGATCAGGCCCTTGAATGCCTTGAGTGTCTTGTACTGCTCAGGATCGAATTTCTTTCCCGTGATCTTCTCGATGGCGTCGGCATTGTAGATGATGCCTCTTGCCTCTACGCAGACCGGGAAGCCGTATGTCTTGCCTCCTATGTCGATAGCATATTTGGTGTCTTTGACCCATTCCTCATCACTGAGGTCGGCCGCATGCTCTTCTGCCAGGGAATAGATATCCTTGGCATCCACCATCGACAGCGTGTACGGGTTGTTGGATGCATATCTTGTGGCGAGATGAGCCGAAACGGTGTCGCTCGAGTAATACACTTCTACGTGCACACCTGTTTCCTTCTCATACTTCTCTGCCATTTCGAGCAGCTGATCCTGTATCTCCATCTTCGAGTTGAAGATGGTGATCCCGTTGGTGTTTCCGGTCTTGCCGGTCTCTTCACCGCCGGAGGATCCTCCGCAGCCTGCAAGAAGCATCACTGACATCGCCAGCACTGTCGTAAGAGCAATGATTCGTTTGAGTCCTGTTTTCAAAAGTTTCCCTCCTCATTATCTCCGTTAACATAATTGACGCTAACAGCTAAAAAAACTGACTGCGGCCCTTTCTGATCTCCGGTTTACGCCCGGGGATCCGAGTAAGTCGTAAGTCAGAATATTGTTGTATTGATGTTATCAATAATGAGGGACGGGGTCAATGTAAATGCCCCCTTTTCGGGGGCATAAATACAATCAAAAACATTCTGCTTTCCTCGTTTTTTTTCAGTCCGTTCAGTGCGTTCCCGACTGTCTGCGCATGAGTTCGTAGAAGCCTCCGCGCATCTTCATGAGCTCGTCGAAAGTGCCCTGTTCGGCTATCTGTCCGTCCTTCACGAGGATTATCCTGTCGCAGCCTCTTACCGTCGACAGCCGGTGAGCGACCATGATGACCGTACAGTCTTCCTTATATACGGATTCGAGCACCTTGTTCTGCGAGATGTTGTCGAGGGCGGATGTCGCCTCGTCGAGTATCATGATGTCAGGCTTCGAAGCAAAGGCTCTGGCAAGAAGCAGCCTCTGTCTCTGTCCGCCGGAGAAGCCTCCGGTGTTCGAATCGGATATCTCGGTCTCATATCCGAGCGGCAGTCTTTCTATGGTCTCGGCAATATCGGCTTTCTCTGCCGCGATCTTCGCCTCTTCGAGGGTGACCGGATGAGGGCAGAAAGCGATATTCGAATATATCGTTCCCGGCATCACCTTGCTGTACTGGAACACCGCTCCGATATGTCTTCTGTAAGATCTCAGGTTAAGCGATTCCAGCGGCATTCCGTCTATGAGCACAGCTCCCTCATCAGGCTTCAGCACTCCTAGGATGACCTTCAGAAGAGTGCTCTTGCCGCATCCGCTCTCGCCTACGATCGCGATCTTCTCTCCTGCCGCGATCTCGAGCGATATTCCGTCGAGGCAGCCGAACCTGCCTTCTTCGTATGCGAAGCTTACGTTCTCGACCTTTATGCTTCCCTTGAGATTCCTTACAACACTCTTTTCCGGATTGTCTTCAGGTTCGGTATCGAACAGCCCTCTGAGCTGTTCCATCATCGGTCTCATGAGGAAGAGTTTTCTCTGTGCTTCCATAAGCTCCGTTACCGCTGCCGAGATCAGACCGAATGCACTCGTGAACGCGATATAGTCCGCCTTGGCTATGCCGGCCGGTATGATGAGCGAAAGAAGTATGACCGTTGCGAGCGAGCTCAGGAAGCCTACCGCGACATCCTCGAGCGAAAGAGCCACAGGCATGTTCAGATCGCAGTCGAGCACAGCGCTGTACTTGGAAGTCCATCTCGAGAATATCCTCTTCTCGGCGCCGCTCTCCTTGATACGCTGTATTCCCTTGAACGTGGAGTAAAGGAAGGCTCTCTCATCCATCTCGGCCTCCTGCCGCCTTCTTTCGTTGTCGGCAAAGAGATATCCTGCCATCAGCGTGTATGTACTCCTGATGATCAGTATGATGACTGCAGGTAAGAGAAGCACCTTGGAGAAATCGGCCATCTGAGGTATGTATACGAGCGAGAATATCGCCGTCAGTGAAGATCCGAGCACGAAGCTTATTATCTGATCACTCAGCAGCCTTGCGTTCGCTATCTGTTTTGAAAGCTTGCCCGTGGATACCTGCGCGAAGAAGCGCTGAGGCAGTGTCAGCACCCTTGTCATGACCGCTGACTGCACCTCTGAGGATATCCTTATCCGCATCTTTCCCAGACTTATGCTCTTTACAGCCTGGATGACGCCTTTGACTATGCCCGCCGAAAGGAAGAGACCCATCGCTCTGATCAGAAGAGAGTATCCGTCCGTTCCCATAGGCACGACTTCATTGAGCACGTACTGGTTCGTCTTCGGTGTGATGAGTCCGAGCAGCGAGATCAGCAGCGTCGCGCCGCCTATCGCAATGATGATGTCTCTGACCGAAACGAGGTGGAGCGTATAGGCCGCGAGGGTCATCAGATTATGGACCTTTCTGTCGAGAGGTCTCTGGATAGCGTATGCAAACTGCTGCAGAGGAGTGTTGCTCCCGACCCTTCCGTGCGTCCCATCCACAAGACACTTGTATGAATAGCCCCTGATCGCCGGACTCAGGACAACGGCCCTGCCGTCCTCCATGAATCCCAGCATATACTCTGTGTGCTTCACCCAGTCCGGATCGCTTGTATCCACGATGTCATATATGATGCCGAGCGGGTCCAGAGCAAGGTCAAGCATATCCTGCATGTTTTCATAGCCGTGCACTTCACGGGCCGCAAGGCCGAACTTTTTGAGGATAAAATTCAACGCAAAGAACGCACCGTCCGTATCTCCGATCTGCGAATCCTTGTCCAGGCGGTTCATCATCCTGAGCTCGGCGTTCCGCTCGAGCTCAAGATCGTTTCTTTCGCGGTTTTTCAGTGCCTCGGTATATATGCCCATTCAGATATTCTCTCCCGGCACCTCCAGAAGGTGTCTGTAGATGCCTTCGGTATTATACAGTTCTTCGTGCGTTCCTCTCTGCACGATACGTCCTTTGTCCATTACGAGTATATGGTCGCACGAGGCTACCGTCGACAACCGGTGAGCGACTATTATGCATGTGGTCGCCTTCAGCCTTATGGCCTTGAACACAGCTTCTTCCGTCACCGCATCGAGAGCCGATGTGAATTCATCGAGCAGCAGTATGGTGGATTCCGTCGACAGAGCTCTGGCGAGTTCGAGCCTCTGCAGTTCTCCGCCCGAGAAATTCCTGCCGTTCTCGTACATCCCGGCATAGTAGCCTTCTCTTTCCCTGATGATCCTTTCGTGGATGTGAGCATCGCGGGCTGCGAGAATCATCTCGTACTCCTCGACAGTCGGATCCCACATCGTCAGGTTGTTTGCTATGCTGTCCTCGAATATGACGCACTCCTGATCAACGGCAGTGACCGATGAACGGAACACTACATCAGGTATCTCGTCTCTTGTATGTCCGTCATACCATATATAGCCGCTCTCAGGTTCGTATAGCGAGAGCAGACATTTCAGAAGAGTGCTCTTGCCGCATCCGGAGGATCCGACCACGGCGATAAGCTCGCCCGGTTTGGCGCTGAAGCTCACATCATCAAGTGCCAGAGCTTCTCCCTCCTGATATCTGTAGCACAGATGCGACACGTCGAGACGGCCTCTGAGCTTGTCAGGTTCAGCTTCTGTGACCAGATGCCTTTCAGGCAGGCTTTCTCTCTCTCTTATGTCTTCTATGCGCTCTATATCAGTCCTCGTCTTCTGCAGATTGTTAGTCATGTTGATGCAGTTCGAGAAGCTGTTTCTGAAGTTTCCGAGCACCGTCTGCAGCGCCGCCATGATACCGTAGGTGAACTGTCCCTGTATCATGAAGTATGCTCCGGCAAAGAGCAGCGCGGCCTGAGACAAGAGCGAATGCATGCTGTCTATGATGCCTGTCGTGGCGGTTATGCCGACATTGCCCGCACGCGCATCATCGTACTCGATCTGGGATCTGTTCCAGTCAGAGAAGAACATCCTCTCAAGGCCGCCGGACTTGATCGTATCTATGGTATCGAGTCCGTTCAGTATCGAGGTGTTCATCATTCCGGTGCTGGCAGCATTGCTCCTGGCCTGCATGGCGATGCGGTTCTTCATGCGCAGAGATACGACCATGTATACGACCTCTACCATAACGCACATAAGCGCTACTTTCCAGTTGTAGCTGAGCATGAGCACGAAGTATATGGCAGTCATCACGACATCGAGGAAACGCGGAACTATCGTCCGTACCAGAGACAGATCGAGTTTCGAATTGTCCTCCATTCGCTGTATCAGCTCACCGGATTTATACTGCTCGAAGAAGACCATCGGCTGCATCAGGATCTTCCTGAACAGCCCCGAGCCCGAACGCGCCGCAACTGTATATGCCGTCCTGTATATGAGCAGCGTCTTGACCACGTTGACCAGAGTCGAGGCCACCAGGATGACACACATCGAGAGTACGAGAAATCTGTACAGCGAGCGGTCATCGAAGCCTCCTGACAGCAGCGACGACATCCAGTCATCTTTTGGTTTCTCGTTGCCCGCCACATCGAGCATCATACGCGTGGCTCTGACCATCAGCAGGCTGAGACCGACAGCCATCGCGTTGAGAACGCCCAGCATGATCATCTGCCGCTGCACGCCGTCGAGACGCCTCATGATGAGCCCGTAGAGGGACGGCCTCTTGCCGCCCTTCTTGAAGCCTTCTCCCGGTTTCATCACAAGAACGACGCCGTCATACTTATCCCTGAACCCGTCATAGAACATCTCATACTCACCCTTGAACGGGTCAGCCAGATATACCACGCCTCTCTTTATTTTCTTTACGATCACCCAGTACTTGTGTCTCCACTTAACGACCACAGGCATCTTCATGCCGGCAAGTTCTTCAAGATCCGCTTCAATGATCTCCGTATCGAGGTCGTAGCGCTCTGCCATGTCCTTCATCTGTTCAGGAGTGGAGCCGCCTCTTGAGGTGATGTTGTGTTTTCTCATTTCGGAAAGCGGAACTACCTTTCCATAGTAAGAGAGCATCGTGGCGATTGCCGCGATGGAATTCTCTCCCGGATGTGTCTGTATGACTATAGGTATCTTCATCTGCTTTCCCTTTTCCGGCATTTACATGCCCGCGTCAATTCATTATACCTTTTTTTATTCCGCGATTAAACAAAAAAAGTGAGTCGGGACCCGGCGGCAGCCGTCTGCATAGCCTTTCATGGCCGCCTCAACTGTCTCATGCAGACGCACCCATAAGGGTGCACCCGCCCATATCCCGGCTCGCACCGGTACTTTTTACTGTATCACTTTGTCTTTCTGTTCTGTCTTTCTGTGTTCCTTTGCGGGTCCGGATATGGGCGGGGATCCATTCAAGGGGTTTCCCGTCAAAACAGCCCCGGCAGCAGCCGTCTGCATAGCCTTTCATGGCCGCCTCAACTGTCTCATGCAGACGCACCCATAAGGGTGCACCCGCCCACATCCCGGCTCGCACCGGCACTTTTTCTATATTCCTTTGTGAGTCCGGATATGGGCGGGAACACATTCAAGCGTATGCGTTCAAAACAGTCCCGGCGGCAGCCGTCTGCATAGCCTTTCATGGCCGCCTCAACTGTCTCATGCAGACGCACCCATAAGGGCGCACCCGCCCATATCCCGGCTCATGCCGGTGTTGTGATCAGTTATCCTTCTCTGCAGTCCTTCTTTCGAACCCGTGGTAATATGCGTGCACAAGTGTGCGGTAGCCCATGCGCTGCATGTCCTTATAGCGTACACGGTATTTTGCGCCGGTGCGCTTGCCTCCGCTGCCGACAAACCTGATGCACTCCTGCGAACACGCATCTATCCGCGCGAGACTGTCTGTCCTTGTAAGTACCCTGAATGCCCAGTCTACCCAGTTGAGCTCTCTTTCTTCTCTGACGACTCCGAAGAAATACATGTCGACCCTGTCGATCATACGCTTCATCGCCTGTTCCCTGGTGAGCTCGCCCCTGCGCTCCTTCTTTACCAGTTTATCCGCATAATGTCTGAGCTTCCATTCTATTTTTTCGAGGGAATTCTCGGCGATATCGTACTCGCCGTCCGCAAGCCTGAATCCGAGCAGGTCGAAACCCTCTCCCGGCGCGCAGATCTCGGTCTTGTTCTCGTTGAACTCAAGCCCCCTCTCTTCGAAGGTGTTCTTGAGATAATCTCTGATCTCTTCGGCCTCTCCCCTTGTTCTGGTGAATACCGCGATGTCATCGGCGAATCTGCAATAATACACGCTGTTCTGCCTTACCACGTCATCGACATCAAGAAGGTAGACGTTCTCGAAGAAATTTGTGAGAGCGCATCCGCTCAAAGCTCCGGTAGGGCCCTGTACCAGATTGCCGCGGAACCAGTACTCGCCGCGGCAGACGAGCTTTTCCAGAAAGACGAACAGAGTCGGATCCTTCTCGGCCAGCAGCGCCTTCATCTGCACGCTGAGTATGTCCGGGTCCACGTTGTCGCCATAGCTGTGTATGTCCGTCTTAAGCACCCAGCATTCCCTGTTGTATCCTTTTTTGTTTACGGTATTGAATATACCGGATATGTGCATGCCCAGACGGAAGGAATAAAGCGAATCCGAGAACAGATAATCGAAGTCGTGCATCACGAAAGCCATGAGTTTGAGCAGCATGCTCTCGTTGTCAGCAAATCTGTATATCCTGCGCTTTCTTGTCGAATTCTTCTTGCGGAGCATCGTAAGTTCAGGCGGTTTGAAGAAGAAGTCTCCTTCTTTGAGCCTCTGTATCTCTTCCGTGCATCTGTCCGACAATATGTATGCCTCGAGCTGCTCTATCTCCTCTTCGTCAACATTGTACGAAGACTTTTTTCTTTCAAGAAAAGCTTCTCTCTTTTCCATATCGAGCATCCTGTCAAAGACGCTTACATATTCTTCCTTTTCCAGCTTCTTATCTTCTTTCATTATCTGCTTTTAAGTTCTTTTTTGTTTTCAAACATCGCGAGGTCCGCACGGTCGAATACCGCTGCCACATCCGTGTCATCCTCAAAGCGTGCCATACCGCACGCGATGACTACATCTTCCGGATCGAAGCTGTATATCTCTCCGGCGCTCGCATCCGAGTAATCACGTTCCACTTTGCTGTCGCGGTCAAAGCTTCCGGCAGTCACCGTCATCTGCTTTGCCGCCGAATAGCCTCCGGTTTTCACCTTTCTGGCCTGTATGCAGCGCTCGTTGTGAGCGGCCATTTCTTCGATGAGGGCGTCAAGGTCCTCGTAATCCCTGCCGCGAACTATAACGGCGAATTCGTCTCCTCCGACGCGGAACACCGGGCTGTGATCGAATATGTCGCATATCGCGCGGCAGCCGGCCTTGAGGAAGTTGTCCCCCGTCTGGTGGCCATGCTGGTCGTTTATTTCCTTGAGTCCGTTCAGGTCGGCAACGACGATGGCGAATTCCGGCTGTCCTCCCAGCTTTATCTCGTCGTTCAGCTCGTTCTCGGCGTTCATGTATGCGGCCTTGTTCTTGACTCCCGTGAGGCCGTCTGTAGTTACCATGGCGCGGGCTTCCCTGAGCGAATTCTCGTACTCCAGGCTGCGCTGTATCCTGTCTTCTATATTGCTGAGACCCACGATGAGGCGCGGCCCGTCTTTTTCTTCGACCATGGCGGCCCTTAGAGCCACATGCAGAGGCTTTCCCTCTGCTATCAGGCGGTAATTCAGCTCGAAAAGGCCCGTCTGTTCGATGTCCCGCATTATGTTCTCCTTGCTGAACACGAGCCTGAATCCTTCGAGATCCTCGCCGTACACCGTATCCGTGGCAAGGCGCAGAGTCTCATTGAAGAAATCCGTGCCCTTGCTCTCGATGCCGTAACTGTCGAATACAGCCGTTGAGGCATACCGGACATAGTCGTCGGTAACAGGATCGACAGTGAAAATGGCTATGTAATTGCCGGCAAGCGCTGTGATCCTTGCATATGTCGTACTCTCGGCCTGCGCTCTTTCGAGCGCCTCCTGATGGCGCATGTAGGCGTCCACATCGTTCACGCCGATGACCAGGTGCTCATCGTCCACCTTCACAGCCTTCATGTTCACATATACCGGTTCGCCGTCTTTCATCAGGCGGTACGAAAGGGTATATGTACCCTGCTGATCGAGTATTTCGAGCACGTTCTCCTTTGTGAACTCCGCGAGGAAGCGTTCCAGGTCCTGCGGATAGACCGCTCTGGCTGCGTCCGCTCGCGCGGAGCTGAAGAAATCCTTCCCGCGTCTTTCGACCGACAGATTGCCGCGTTCGGCGTCCGGGTCGTATTCCGTGAACTCATCTGTGATGCAGTTCACGTAATACAGGTTGATATAGTCGATCGACAGGGCCCTCGCCGCACGGGCGAAGGTCACGCCTGAGCTGTCTTCGAAATCCTTGTTGCTCAGTATCGCTATGGTGAACGCGGAATATCCCGTTACCGGATTGTCCGCCGAGTGTCTTATGAAGCCGTTGATACTGGCCTTTTCGCTTATCTTCTCTTCGAAGAGTATCCTGCGGTCCTTCCCTCTGGCGCGTTCCATGAGTTCTGTTATCTCAGAGCCCTTGTCGCCGAGGCCCGGGAGATGGTTGCTTTTTCTCTTCTCATCATCAAGATGGAATGTGTCGCGAAGGAAATCCTTGTAGCTCCTGTTGCATCGCGCCACCCGGATGTTCTCTCCGTTGTACTCGAGTATGGCTACCGGAAGCGATGCAAAGTATTTCTGCAGGCTCTTTGTGCCGTCCGGGTCCCTCTCTTCGGACGTTATATCGTCCAGGTCGAAAAGGCTGATCCTGCCAAGCGTTTCATAATACTCCGTTTCATCGGGATTTTCAAACCCTATCTGCCGGCCTTCTGCATATCTCGCGAGTATCTCTTCGATCGGGATCGCTTCGCAGAAGTAGAAGCCCTGCATCTTGGTGCAGCCTATCTCTCTCAGAAACTCGAACTGCTCCTCTGTCTCGACGCCCTCGGCTATGGTGTCCATGCCAAGCGCGGATATCAGTCTGACGAGCTGCGTGACTATGAGCCTTGTCTTGCTGTTGCTGTTGAACTCACGCATGAAGTTCAGATCGAGCTTCAGCGCATCCACATCGGTCTTCTGAAGGAAGCCGAGAGTGGAATACCCGCTGCCGAAGTCGTCCATGCATACCCTGAATCCCAGCGAGCGGAAACGTCCGATCTGCTGCCGCATCTGCTCGAGATCGGAACCCAGCACGCTCTCCGTGATCTCGACGGTCATAAGACCTCTGTTGATACCTGCATCATCGACGCGTTTTCTGACTTCTTCGACCATGTCGCAGAGCTCGAAGTCCGCACGGGAAACATTGAACGATACCGGTACGGTATAGAGTCCCGCTTCCCTGCGCCTCTCCAGGTCTTTGACTATCCGGTCGACAACGTGGAGATCCAGCATATGTATGAGTCCGGCCTCTTCGAGAGCCGGCACGAAAACATCCGGATATATAATGGCTCCGTCAGGCTCTATCCAGCGTGACAGAGCCTCCTCGCTGCAGACCCTTCCGTTTGAGCCTCTTATGACAGGCTGGTACCATACCCGGAGCCAGCCCCCGCCCAGTGCCTTTTCAAAGTTCTCTGCTATGTAGCGCTGCATTCCCGTCATGTCTCTCATCCCTTCGCTGTTTCTCTGCTATAAACAAAGCACATACATAATTATTATACACTTTTTTTGTTTTTTCAGAAACAGTCCGGCATGCAGCGTCCGCAGCCGCCGGGGAAATGATCCCCGAGGAAGTATTATACAAAACAGTATAAAAACGGAGACAAGTTCCATAGCGGCGCAGTTCCGGTGTTAAACTATGCCGTTTTACGGTTCGCAGTACCCGCACGGTATATAACCCTGCGATGTCAGCTCTACTCTCGTCGCAGTGACTTCTTCCCTGTTGTGCGGCGACATGCTCTTCGCACCGTCGCAGCTCGGATAATGGAATACGCGGGAGCGCTTGTTTATGACATAGAGCCTCGCCTCCTGAGCAGCCTGTTCTTCTGTCGTGACGATGCCTGTCATGTAGTCTATCGAGGCGTTCGGAGTCACGTTGAAGCAGTATACATTGAAGGAAATTCCCTTTCCTCCGTCTTCGACCGAACGGGCGGTCATCTGCACGCCCCTTGCCACGAGTTCGTCCCCGCTGAACCACGGCCTCACCATGTACAGCACGTGGTTGCCGGTGTTCCAGATGTAGTGCTCGACTTCCTCCTCGAGCGGCCTCATGCTGTCGTAGTTCAGATAGTGAGTGCCGGTCATGAGGTTGCACGGATTGGCGTCCTCGGCCGAAAGCGCCCAGGCTATGAGGTGGCAGCGTTCCCAGTTCTGGGCCTTTGCCCAGCCTGACGGATGTATCAGTGATATATCGCCCCTTTCCATCCCTTCCTGAGGCATGGTCTCCTCTCCAAGACAGCCGTATGCAGCCGTGCATCTCCCCAGGTCATCGAGGCTGCCGTAGTACTCGTACGGGGCAGGTCTGCCCGATGCATCACAAGCCTTCGCAGTGACATCATCTGGGAACTCCGGCACATTTCCGTTCACCGTCACATAATGATGGCCGTCGTATTCCGGCAGATCATCCGGGTCGATCACCGCGACATTTCCGGCGCCGTCATCACTTGCCACCGGTCCGGCCTCAACAGTCGCATTCTGCCGCCTCTCCGCGCCGCCGGAGTCCCTGTTTCTGACTTCGCAGTATTTTATCGCAGCGAAACACAGGCAGCAGACTAGGATAATCGCCGCAACGACAAAATTCCTGTTTCTCCCGCTGCCCGGTCTGCTGCTGTTATAGCTTCTGTTATTGATGCTTTTGCTGCTATTGCTGCTGATCTTATTATTGCTGCTGCCCTTTTTACTCATACAGTCACCAGGGTGTAAACACGGTCATCGGGTGTAATAATTTCAGTTTTTTCGGTTTAGTTACACCGTATTTCCGAAAAAACGGTGTAAAATCTCTGAGATTCGTCAGGATTTTACACCATTTTAATGATTTTGCGTTATTATCTGCCCTATTATCCGCAAAATGGTGTGAGAAGATGTCAATACAATGAGATATTACACCATTTGCACCACTTGCATCGCCGGGACAGCCGGCGTCAGGTCCGGCGCCATGCTTATGGCCGGAGTCAGCTGCTGCTGCGCAGATACTGACGCTTGACAGGCGTACCGGCAGAGATATCAGCCGTTGCTGCGGGCTGCGGCGATCTCTTCGGCGCTTCTGCCTGCTGTAGCCGCTATGCCGAGCATCTTGTCCTTGAGCTCCTGCTCGATCTTTACGAGTTCCTGCTCTGCCGCTGCTCTTGCGACCCTGCCGTCCTCCTGGATCTGCTGGATCTCGTTGAGAGCGCTGATCAGCTGCTCGTTAGTGTGCTGCAGCGTCTCGATGTCCACGATGCCTCTCTCGCTCGCCCTTGCGGTGTCGACCGTGCTCTGGTGGAGAGCCTCGGCGTTCTTTGTGAGCATCTCGTTTGTCGCGTCTGTTACTGCCTGCTGGGCCTCGATAGCCTTCTGCGTATGGTAGTTGTTGAGAGCGAGCACCATCTGCGTCTTCCACATCGGGATGACGTTCAGAATAGTGATGCGGATCTTCTCGGACATGATGGTATCTGAGTTCTGTACCATCCTGATCTCAGGCGCGGACTGGAGACATACCGTTCTCGAAAGCTCAAGGTCGTATATCTTCTTCTCGAATCTCGTGATCATGTCGGCGAAATCATGAGCCGCATGGATGTCTTCTGCAGCGTTCGTCTCTTTTGCCTTTGCCTCAAGCTGCGGGAGAGTCTCGTTTCTGGCCTTCTCGATAGCCAGCTTGCCGGCCTCGATGTACATCGAGATCTCCTTGAAGTAGAGCTTGTTCTTGTCATAGAGCTTGTCGAGCTGGATGATGTCTTTTCTAAGCTGCTGCTCGTGATCCTCGAGGAGTCCTACGAGTCTGTCGATGTTGGCCTCTGTCGTGCTGTACTGGGCTTTGAGTTTCTCAAAGCTCTTCTCGGCGTTTCCGAAAAGCTTGCCGAGCACGCTCTTCTTCTCTTCGCCGTTGGTCTTGAGCTCGACGAGCAGCGATGTGAGAACCTTGCCTGTCTCGCCCATGTCCTTCGCCCTTACGCTCTGGAGAGCTCCGTCAGCGAAGTCAGAGACCTTGCGCTGCGCACTGGCTCCGTATCCGAGGACCGCGTTGCTGTCTGTGATGTCGATCTTGTCGGCAACTGTCCTGATCTGTCTCTGCTCATCGGCAGTGAACTGCGCGAGAGGCTCCTCCTTCTCTGCTGCTTCTGCCTCTGCTCCGAACTCGAGAACAGGCGCAGCCATAGTGTCGAGCGAGGCCGCCTGGGACGCGACTTCATGTACATCTTCGGACAGTGAAGCCGTTGTAGCTTCAGCTGCATCATTGACCGCTTCTACTGCTTCAGGTGTAAGTTCTAATTCTGCCATGGTTGTCCTCCTTATATTCCAAGATAATTATTTACTGGATATCGAAATCCGAATCGAGCAGACCCTTGCTCGAGAGCGTCGTCTGCAGGCTCTGGATATCTGTAGTGATGTCCATGATGTCGTCCTCGTACAGCCTTTCGAGAAGGTTGTCCGATGCCTCTGTTACAGAGTCGATCAGAGAGATCAGCTGTTTCTTTATCTCGGCCGCCTGCTCCTCGAGGTAGTTCGGGTTCGAGTTGATCACAGGCGCGCCGTCGGCCGATGTCGTGACCGCCTCCTTCGGCTTGTCGCTGCCCTTCGCAAGATCGGCGATCTTGTCGTTGTATGCGTCTGTCAGGCGCACGACCTCAGGATAGTACTTCTCCCTGAATTCTTTGACCTGCTTTCCGAGTTCAGGCACTTCTTCGACTCTGGCATCGATCTTCTTTGTGATAGTCCTGAGCCTTTTGAGCTTGCTCTTGATCTCGGCGTCTTCTGTCATCGTGATCAGATCGTCGAGCGACTCAGGCGCTGTTTCGTCACCGGCCTTGCGCCTTGCCCTGTTGCCGAGGGCAACGGACTTCTCGACCGATTCCATAGGCTGTCCGTCTTTCGTCATGACAAGCAGCCTGTTTTTGAAGTCCACATAGGCGCCCGGGAAGAATCCGTCCGCTATCATCTGCTGCAGCTCGTCGGCCGTCTTTTCGTAAGGCTTTCCTACCGCCGCGGCAAGGTCGTCGATATATGTGTTGCCTTTGTAGTTCACCTTGCTCTCATAGGTGCGGATCCTTTTGGCCCTGTTGGAGTTCCTGATCTTGGTGACGGCTGCGATCCCAAGTCCGATGATGCCGCATATACCGTATGCGATCGCCACAGGTATCTCTTCAGCCGCCATTGCAAACAGCAGGAACATGAGTCCGAACACGAGGGCCACGACAGTCCATCCGGATTTGCCGAGTCTCATCTTGTCGAGCTTCTTCTGGATCTTGCGCTGCGTATAGCTGGACACGCCTCCGGCCTGGCTGCCAGGTGAAGCGGTGCGGACACCGCCTGCGTCCACCGTTCCGGAACCGCCGGGTCTGGTCGTAGTCGTCTTCGTTGTAGTGGTGGTGCCGTCAGCGGTCCTTGTCGTAGTAGTCTGCGTAGTTGTGGTGGTACGCGTCTCAGGCATACCGCCGGTCCCGAAGAGCTCGCCGAAGATCCCTCCTTCCGAGCCCGTGTTTCCGAAGACGCGTCCGACCTCTCTCATCACATCATCCGCTTCATCGAATGCCGAATCTATCACGCTTCTGTCTTCATCGCTGATGGTGTATCTGAGAGAATTCGAATACATGACGAACGACAGGCTCTTCACGTCAGGAGGTATGGTGAGCTTCGACCTGAAAGTCTTCTTCTCGCCCGCCTTCCACGCGCCGGCCTTTATAGTAGCCGTTCCTATCTCTTCGTTTGTCGATTTGTCGATGACCTTGATCCTGAATGAAAAGTCGTCGAAATTGAAGCCGGAATCGTTGACGACAGAAAACGAATAACTGAGCCTTCCGTCCTGCAGACGCGAAGTCTTCGTCGTCATCTTAGCCGATTCCTTGAAATTGCCTTCGAACCATCCGGCTACTGCCGAATTGATTGTCTGAGTTGCATCCATCTTTGTATGGTCCTTTCTGTTTTAGAAGTTGAGGCTGAAGTCGAGCTCTATCTCTTCTCCGTCATCCGTTTTGCCGATGACTTTGTAGCTGTCTTCGTCCTTTACCTCTTCTACCGAAACGTAGTTGTCCCTTCCCGAAACGTTCGGCATGACGACAGCTATCCTGTCCTCTATGAGCTCTCTTGCGCTGAGAGCCGACAGCGTCCCGTCGTCCATCAGGGCGATCACCGTCCTGTAGCCGTTGTTTCCGAATCTGACAAGATATATCTCTTTTGCTTTGCCGAATTCCCTGAACGGGTAGATCGCATCGGTCTTGTCGTCCTTGATCTCGTTCTTTTTGAGGTCTCCGGTCGGGACGATCCTGACAGAGCCGTCTTCAAACAGAGTCACCGATTCGATCTCGAGAGGAAGATCATTCATGCCCTCGGTGTCGATATCCGTGATCGACGTCACGATCTTTTCCGTATCGGCTGCCGCCGGTTTGTTACCGTCCTTGTCTTCTCCGCCCGATGATTTTTTGCACGCGCTCATGCCGAGCGTCAGCGTAAATATCATCAGTACGGTCATTATCAGAGTAATAGTTTTTTTCATCTCGTCCCTCTT
>CACYHM010000021.1 GCA_902774195.1 uncultured Eubacteriales bacterium | reverse complement strand
GGCTGCTAACATGAAGAAGAGCATGACCGGACTTTCGATTTGTCCTCAGTGCCATGAGCCAAAGCTTCCTCACAGAGTATGTCCTGTATGCGGTTATTACGACGGCAAGGACGTGGTCAATGCAGAATAGCTGAAAAGGCCGTAAGACGAAAGACAAGGTCCCGTAAGGGACTTTTCTTTTTCTTTATGAATCCAATATATTGTGGTATAATGATTCGGCTATATACATTATATGCCTCAGAGTATTTCAAAGGAGCATGAATGGCACAGCAAAGCAGCAACGGTCAGAAGAAAAGAGGACCGGGCAGACCGCCCGGCAGCAAAAATAAACCTAAGAACACCGGATCGGCAACTGCTCCGGCACCGACAAAACAGGAAGTCCTTGACGAAATGAAACGCAGGAGTGACCGCGACAGACGCAACCTGGATGTGATCTGGAGCATCACTTTGTTTGCTGTTGCTGTATTCCTTTTCTTTACAGTCGTAATGGACTCGACCGGCAGCCTGGGCATGAAGGTCCACGATCTCTGCAAGGGGCTGTTCGGTTCGATGGCTTACGTGCTTCCTTTCCTCGTTCTTATCTTTGCGGTGCTTCTCTTTGCGGGCAAACTGTCTCATATCGGTCTTCGGACCACGATATTCAGCATGCTCATTTTTATCAACCTGTGCATACTCAATTCGTACAGGTTCATAGATCCATATAATCTCAGGTACGGTTTTGCCGATATTGCCGATTACTACATACTCGGCGTGAGAGGCGAGATGGGTGGCGTCATCGGCATGGAGATAGGATCTTTGCTGGCCAAGCTTTTCGGTATGCCGGGCCTTCTTATCATCTCTATAGCCGTTCTTCTTATATCTGTCTTTCTCGTGGCCAATTCGCCTATATCCAGGTTCTTTGACGGACTTGGCAGAAAAGCCGAAGCGAAGCAGATGGAGAAGGAACTTGAACAGGACGAGCGCGAGAAGGTTTCTCAGCTTCCGGGCGGCAGCGCTGCCGTCACTTCCGAAGCTCCAAGGCAGCCTTTCTGGAAATCCATATTCAGCAGTATCACTGGCGAAGATAAAAAAGATCAGAATGCACCGGCCGGAAGGATCTCGGCTGAAGACATACCTAAGCCTTTCAGTGCGGCAAGGCGCGATGCCGATATCGACTATACTCAGATAGTACCTTCCGTGTCCGGCGATGCGGGCAGCCAGGGCAGGAACACGCTTTTCGGAAGGATCAAAGGATATTTTGCCATCGACAGCGAGACAGGCAAGACTTTCAGATCCGAAAAGGAGCTCATGGCTCACGACCCTGAAAAAGTCGGCATGAACGGCGAAAAGCCGGCAGAGAGAAGCATGTATGCCGAAAACAGGGATTTTGACAAAGAAGAAGAAAACTACGGCTATCCCGGAAGGAGATCCGACAGAAACAAAGAAAAGCCGAAGACCGGTTTCGGACTGGGCGATCCGGACGATACAGGACACTCGGGTTCTTTCGGTCTTGATGCTCATGGCGGGAGCAAAAATACCCCGTCCGTAAAGAATGCAGCTGCTGCAGAGACAGCAGACGCTGCTGAAAAAGCTACTGACGCGTCTGCCCGGAAACGCAGCTCTTCTTCTGCTAAAAAGACTTCTTCTGCTCCTGAGAAGACAGAAAAGGAGCAGGCTGCTCATGACAGCGACGCCGATGAGGCAATCGCCGCCGGATTCAGCGCTTCAGCTGACGACAGCGGCTACGAGATGCCTCCTGTGAGCCTTCTCAAAAGAGATACGGGCTCAAAGCAGATGATGAGCGACATACAGCTCGAAGAAAAGGCAAACCTGCTCGAGCAGACCCTGAATGACTTCGGTGTGGATGCTAAGGTGCTTACGGTCACTCAGGGCGCATCAGTCACCAGATATGAGGTCCAGCCGGCAACAGGCGTCAAGGTAGCGAGCATCACCAGGCTCGCCGATGATATAGCTCTCAATCTGAGGGCAAAGAGCATACGTATCGAGGCTCCTATACCGGGCAAGGCTGCTGTGGGTATCGAGGTCGAAAACGACAAGCCGTCGCCTGTCCTCATACGCGATCTTATCGATACGGACGAATTCATGAGCGCTGAATCAAAGATCGAATTCGTTGTGGGCAAGGACATATCGGGCAACAATATCGTTGCGGACCTTCACGACATGCCGCATATGCTCATAGCCGGCGCCACAGGCTCCGGAAAATCCGTCTGTATCAACTCGATAGTCGTGAGTTTCCTGTACAAGGCCAGACCTTCGGAACTCAAGCTTATCATGATCGACCCTAAGGTAGTCGAACTCGGAAACTACAACGGCATACCTCATATGCTCACTCCGGTCGTGACAGACCCGAGAAAAGCTTCCAGAGCTCTTGCTATCGCAGTTGATGAGATGGACAAGAGATACGAGCTCTTTGCCGAACATAATGTCAAGGATCTCAGTTCATTCAACGAACTCATGAGGATGAACCACCGCTGGGCCGACTGCAAGCCGCAGATAGTCATAATAATAGACGAGCTTGCCGATCTCATGATGGCTGCTCCTTCAGAAGTTGAAAACTCCATATGCAGACTCGCCCAGAAGGCAAGGGCCGCAGGGATGCATCTCATAGTCGCTACCCAGAGGCCGTCAGTCGATGTCGTAACGGGTCTTATCAAAGCGAACATCCCGTCAAGGATAGCTTTCAGCGTGGCTTCGCAGTTCGACTCAAGGACGATACTCGATATGGCTGGCGCCGAGAAGCTTCTCGGCAAGGGCGATATGCTGTTCTCGCCTGTGGGCTCTACAAAGCCGTACAGGGTGCAGGGCCCGTTCATATCCGAAAAAGAGATCGACAAGGTCATCAAATTCGTCAAAAAAGAAGGAGGCGATCCTTCATATGATGACGAGATACAGAAAGCGCTCGAAAGCGACGGCAAAAAAGGAGGTTCAGAACCTCAGGACGAGCTTACGGAAGACGCCATAGCATTCATCTTCAAATCAAAACAGGCTTCTGTTTCCATGCTCCAGAGAAGATTCAGGATAGGATACAACAGAGCCGCCAGGATAATCGATGAGATCGAAGAGAAGGGCATAATCGGGCCTTCTGACGGATCGAGACCGCGCCAGCTCCTGATGACTGAAGAAGAATACTACGGCGGATATGACGACGCTGATGAGCCTGAAGATGCCGGGGCGGACCCTGAACCTTCTCCGGCAGCTGAGCCTGAGACGGTATCCGCACACGGAACTGCCGGTGCTCCTGGTTCTGAAGAGCCGTCTGCAGATGATCCGGACAGGTCCGGGGCAGCTCCGGAAAAAGAAATAAACGGTTCTCAGAAACTCACCAATACGCAGGCTATGGATTCATTCAATTCGCTTCCGGAATCCGTAAGACGCATGGTCATGGACGCCGACAGCGAGGATAAATACTGATGAAGATATATATCGATACTCTCGGATGCGCAAAGAACGAATATGACTCTCAGATGCTCGCGGCTTCTCTTGTTGAGAGAGGCTGCGTCATCACATATGATCCGCAGGATGCAGACATACTAATAGTCAATACCTGCGGTTTTATAGAGGATGCCAAGAAAGAATCCATAGAGAGGATATTCGAGCTTGCAGCGGAACGGGGAGAGAACAAAAAGCTTGTAGTCACCGGATGCCTTGCCGAACGTTATCATGAAGAGCTTTCAAAAGAGCTGCCGGAAGTCGACATGTTCTTCGGAGTTAACGACTACGATGACCTGCCTTCCGTGCTGCTTGGAGGAAACGGAAGTTCCAGGGACATGGTAGGGGATGACACTGATGATCTCAGATACAGAAAGCGCCTTTTCGATGAAGGATCGTATTCCGGATATCTCAAGATCGCCGAAGGCTGCAACAACAACTGCAGCTTCTGCGCAATACCTCTCATAAGGGGGCCTTTCAGATCCAAGAAAATGGAAGACTGCGTCAGGGAAGCAGAAGACATGGCTGCTGCCGGAATAAAGGAGCTCATACTCATAGCCCAGGATACTTCGCAGTACGGCCGCGATCTGTACGGAGAACTGAAACTGCCTGAACTTCTCGGAAGACTATGCAGGATAGACGGCATAGAATGGATAAGGCTGATGTATGTTTACGATAATGGTATTACCGACGATCTAATCGATGTCATCGCGAAGGAACCTAAGATATGCAAGTACATCGATATGCCTATACAGCATATATCAGACAACGTGCTTCATCTGATGAGGAGACAGTCCACCGGCGATTCGATCAAGGCCGTCATAACAAAGCTGCGGGAACGTATCCCGGATGTGCATATACGTACGACTCTGCTGGTCGGTTCTCCGGGTGAGACCGAAGAGGATATGGATCTTCTGATCGACTTCATCGACACTTACGATATCGACAGGCTCGGAGCCTTCGCATTTTCCGATGAGGAAGGAACGGCTTCTTTCACGATGGACGGCAGAGTAGATGAAGAAGTCCGCGCCTCAAGGCGGGACCGTGTGATGGAGCACCAGCTGGCTGTCAGCGAAAAACTGAACGAAAAGACGATCGGAAAGACATACGAAGTCATCATCGACGAGATCATCGGAAACGGTCTCTACTCAGGCAGGACGCGTTATGATGCTCCGGAGATAGACTGCGCAGTCACTGTTTCGTCAGATACAGCCCACATGCCGGGCGATATCCTGAAAGTACAGATAACAGATGCCTTCGAATACGATCTTGAAGGCTCTGAGGTCATTTAAGAAAATCATAAAAATGGAGGAAAAACTATCATGAATCTCCCAAACAAACTCACACTCGCAAGGATCATCATGGTGCCGTTCTTTATAGCGGCCTTCATCCTGGGGTATTACCCTGTGGCTCTTGTGCTGTTCTGCGCAGCTTCCGTCACTGACTACTTCGACGGAAAGATCGCCCGCGAAAGGAACCTCGTCACCAATTTCGGCAAGATAATGGATCCGCTGGCAGACAAGATACTTGTCTATTCCGCTCTCTGCCTCTTCATCGAAGCAGACCTTATAAGGGCATGGATGCTTATTCTCATCCTCGCGCGCGAGTTCATCATCGCCGGTATGAGAACAGTCGCTGCTTCCGAGGGAAGAGTGCTTGCGGCCGGAATGTCAGGCAAGATCAAGACCGTGCTGCAGATGTTTGCCGTCATAGCATATCTGCTCGCCTTGTCCGTGCCTTCAGTCCAGCAGCAGATAACACTTGCTGCAAACGTTATTTTCTGGGCAGCGCTCGTAATGACAGTCTATTCAGGATGTGAATACGTTTTAAAGAACAAAGACATCTTCAGTATGTAGAAACAGCAGAGGCGATGTTCCCTCCGCCGGGACCGGTCAAGTATGAAAACTTCGATTATTGCTGTCGGTACAGAGCTCCTGTTCGGACAGACCGTAAATACCAACGCAGCATATCTTTCAGACAAGCTCAATCACATGGGCTTTGATGTGATGTATCATTTTGTTGTCGGAGATAATCCGGGCAGACTCAGGGACAAACTCGCTGAGGCATTCCGTGACACGGATCTCGTGCTCCTGACCGGAGGACTCGGACCGACACAGGATGATCTAACAAAGGAGATCGTTGCTGAATATATGGGCGCAGATTTGTACGAAGACAAAAGGGTCTCAGCTGATCTTAAAGCTTTCTTCGAAAAGCGCGGAGGCATTATGCCTGAAAACAATATGAAACAGGCGCTCCTTCCGGACGGCTGCACTCCTTTCTACAACGCTTCAGGGACTGCGCCTGGTTTTGCGCTTGCAAAAGACGGCAAGACCGCGATATGCTTCCCCGGTCCTCCGAGAGAGATGACCTGGCTGTTTGAAAACTGTGTAAAGCAGTACCTCGAACAGTTCATGGAAAAGAAAATGTATTACAGGGTCATCCGCACCATAGGAATAGGAGAGTCCGATCTCGAGATGCTTCTTATGCCTCTCATCGACGGGCAGACAGATCCTACCATCGCTACCTATGCAAAAGAGGGCGAGTGCACTTTGAGAGTGGCTTCGCAGAGAGATACATCAGATGAAGCTGAATCTGCCGTCTCTCAGATGATAGAAAAGATAAATGCCCTCGCTGGCGAATACATCTACAGTTACGACAATGAAGATCTCAACGAGGTCGTAGTAAGACTTTTGAAAGAAAAGGGCCTGAAGATATCTGCTGCTGAATCATGCACCGGCGGACTGTTCGCTTCAGCAGTCACAGATGTCGCGGGAGCATCTGAGGTGCTTTCATCTTCATATGTGACTTATTCAGCCGCTGCAAAGACAGAAGAACTCGGTGTCGACAGCGGGATGATCGCCCGCTGCGGCGTTGTAAGCGCCGAAACGGCCGAAGCCATGGCAAGAGGCGCAAGATCCCGCTCAGGGGCGGATATCGCCGTTTCAGTGACAGGCTATGCAGGGCCCGACGCTGATGAGGGACATGAGCCCGGCGAAGCCTTCATAGGGTACTCGTTCGGCGATGTGACGGGTCATATGGAAGTCAGGACTTCGAGAAATGACAGGAAGTGGAACCGCAGGTATTTTACTCTCAGGATGCTGAGGGCGGTCTACCTGCTTATAAGGCAGTGAGCGCCTTAAACTGAAAAAGTGAGGGGTAAGCCCCGAAAGTCGGGGATTTAATGTCGGATTTAGTGCTTTTTTTGTTCGACACGCAGCAGGCTCTGCAAATATAATATTGACACGACATGTCATAATCGGTAATATAAATGCGAACAAGCGTTCTATACGCGATACGGGAGGAAATATGGCAGATAATATGAACAGCGCGGATCGCGCCGCGAAAGATAAAGCGCTTCAGCAGGCGCTCGATCAGATACAGAAACAGTACGGTAAGGGAGCCATAATGAAGCTCGGTGAATCCGGGCCGGTGACAAACATCGAAGTGATCTCGACAGGCTCTGTAAGCCTCGATTTCGCAACCGGAGTCGGCGGATATCCGAAGGGCAGGATCATCGAGATCTACGGACCGGAATCATCAGGTAAAACGACTCTTACGCTGCACGCTATCGCAGAATGCCAGAAGAAAGGCGGCCAGGCAGCGTTCATCGACGCCGAACACGCTCTCGATCCGGTATATGCCAAAAATCTTGGAGTCAATGTCGACGAGCTTCTGGTGTCCCAGCCTGACACCGGAGAGCAGGCTCTTGAGATCTGCGAGATGCTCACAAGGAGCGGTGCCGTAGACATCATAGTCATCGACTCCGTTGCAGCTCTCGTACCGAAAGCAGAGATCCAGGGAGAGATGGGAGACTCGCACGTCGGACTGCAGGCAAGACTCATGTCGCAGGCTCTACGTAAGATCGCCGGCGCCATCAACAGATCCGGCACCTGCGTCATTTTCATCAACCAGCTCAGAGAGAAGATCGGCATCATGTTCGGAAACCCGGAGACTACAACGGGCGGACGCGCACTGAAGTTCTATGCATCGATGAGGATGGACGTCAGAAAGATAGACACGATCAAGAAGGGCGAAGAGGTATTCGGCCTCGTCCGCCGGGACGTTGAGCGGCCTGGTCGTCCAGGCGGCGAGCGGAGCTTCGTCGTATCCGGAAAGTTCGGAGAACGTACCCGAGGCACTCCGCCACTCCCATGCATCGGGCAGGCGGTCGCTGTCGAGATCCGGATCGCGCAGGACGATGTTCACATTCGTCACGCTCATGACCAGGCCGATGTCCGTCGACTCGCCCGTGTACCCCGTGAGCGTGTTGTTCTCCTTGCCGGCGACGTAGCCGGAATTGAAGTTCACGTAGGCGTTCGTCAGGACGATCGCCGGATACATCGAGGCAATCTGGACCGGGTTGAAGTCGCCGCCGAGGAAGCCGTACCCCTGCGTTTCCCACGCATCCGCGATGCCGTTCGTGTTGGAGTCGACGAAGGCGTGAACGCCGTACGCGCCCGGCTCGAGGCCTCGGAGCAGGAAGTCTCCGGGAACGGCGTTCGTCCAGGCGGCGGACGGGACGCCGGAGTAGCACAGGGACGTGCGGGCGCGGTCGGACGCCTTCCATGCCTGGACGACGATCGGCGCCTCGAACGCGCCGTTCTCGAGCAGACGCCCGTAGTAGTGGATCTTGCCGGAAATCGCGCCGATGTCGAGCTTGCGTTCGCCCTTGACGAGCTGGAACCGCTCCGTGACGCTCTGTTTCCGGACGAAGGTCGTATTCGGGATTTCGGTGATCGTGTATTCGTATTCGCCGTCGGGGAGCAGGTCGAAGCGGACGCCGCTTTCCTGCTGCGGAACGGCCGTGAACCAGTAGTCCTCGGTTTCGACGCGGCCATGGCGGTAGGGCAGCGCAATCGTCTTCTCGAATCCTTCGCGCGTGGCGACGTTCGTGACGCCGATCACGACGCCGGCGTTGCGCCAGTCCATCTCCCACCGGAACTCGACGGCGGATTCGTAGACCGGCGTGTTCTGGACCGGGAAGACCGCCTTCATTTCGCGGCGATCGGAGTCCGTTCCGGCGTCCACGACGAACGAGCCGAACGTCCGCTCGGAGGAGACGTAGCCGTCCGTGGCAAGGACGGACCAGATGACGTTGATCCAGTTGGTGGATCCGAGATCGATGCCGTAGAGGCCCGAACGGATCAGGTCGCCTTCGTGCAGGAACGTGCGCGGCGCCTTGATGGCGAACTGCTTCAGCACCGTTGACGTGACGCCGAACGGCGAGGAAACGGCGCGGGAGACGCGAGTCGTCGAGAAGATCGACGGACTAATCCAGTCGAATCCGGCCGGAATCGCGTCCGGGAACGTGCGGACCGGCATCGCCTTGTAGGCGGCCATGCGGACAGACAGCAGCGCGTTCGTCGGGAATCCGGCGCCGTTCGGGACGCCGTCGCTGTCGGTGTCGCGGTCGCGCAGGACGACGTGGACGTCCTCCAGGTCGACGGCCGCGTATTCGGACGTGTTCGTGATGACTAGCGGCGGACACCAGTTGGACAGCAGAATCGGCGACGCCGAGTTGCCGAGGAAGCCGAAGCCCTGCGTCTCCGTGGCGTCCGCCACGCCGTTCGCGTTGTCGTCCACCCAGCCGATCACGCCGTAGGTGCCGGCCTCGAGACCGTGAAGCTCGAACGATCCGTCGGCTCCGACCGTCGTCCGGGCGACCGGGCTGCCGCCGACGGAGAGGCTCGTCCGGGCGCGGTTGGAGACCTTGTAGGCCTGCACCACGACCTTGCCGGGAACGTCGGAGTCGGTCAGTCGGCCGTAGTAGTGGACATGGCCCTTGATCGCCGCGCGGACGCGGGAGTCATCCTCGTCGTTGTGGATCGTGAACTGGCCCGTCACACTCTGTTTTTGCACGGCCGTGGAGCGGATGTTCTCCGTGATCGTGTAGGTGTAGGTGCCGGACGGCAGGTGGACGATTGAGCGGCCGTTCTCCAGCTGCGGGATGTAGGTGTAGTAGTAGTCGTCGTCCGTGATCTTATTGTGGCGGACAGGGAACGGTACGTAGAGACCGACAAGCGTGTTGTTCTCCTTCTGGTCGAATCCCTTGACGGGATTGCCGTTGGCGTCCTTGATGATGAAGTACACGCCTTCCGTCCGCCAGTCCATCTCC